>DMAZ01000217.1 GCA_003446335.1 Lachnospiraceae bacterium
GCAGCAGGCTGTGACGTTTCCAAGCATATGGCAGCTGTAACCAGTGAGACATCTCCGCTTGCAGGCAATCCGGAATATCTTGATTCCTTCTATATGGATGATTTCATCGGCGGAAGATATTCATCCTCCTCGGCAGTAGGCGGCGCAGTTCTTTCACTCGCTTTCGGTCCGGATATCTTTGCCCGTATCCTCAAAGGTATGGCAGATGAAGATGTTCTTGCCAAGAACCCGAATATTCGTGAGAACTCTGCTATGCTGGATGCTCTGATCGGTGTCTATGAGCGCAATGTCCTGGGCTTCCAGATGACAGCGGTCCTTCCGTATTCACAGGCACTTGCCCGTTTCCCGGCACATCTGCAGCAGCTTGATATGGAGTCCAACGGAAAGCATGTCAACCGTTTCGGTGAGCCGATCAGCTATCAGACGGGTCCGCTTATTTTCGGTGAGCCGGGCACGAACGGACAGCATTCCTTCTTCCAGCTGCTCCATCAGGGCACACAGCCCATCCCGATGCAGTTCGTCGGATTCAAGAACAGCCAGATGGGTAACGACCTTGTGATCAAGGGAACAACAAGTCAGCAGAAACTGTCCGCCAACGTTGCTGCTCAGATCGTTGCATTTGCAGTCGGCAAGGGCGATGAGAATCCGAATAAGGTATTCGAAGGCCAGAGACCGTCCAGCATCATTGTCGGCGACAAGCTGATCCCGGAGACACTCGGTGCGCTCCTTGCTCACTTTGAGAATAAGGTCATGTTCCAGGGCTTCACATGGAATATCAACAGCTTCGATCAGGAAGGCGTACAGCTGGGCAAAGTCCTTGCAAATAAGGTTCTTGCAAATGATACAGACGGCGCACTTGCAGAGTACAGCAAGCTGCTTGAGATCTTCTGATCTGTCCGGTTCATAAGATGATTTATGGGGGTCCTGCATCTTTCAGATGTAGGAGCCCCATTTTATGGTTTATATGAAGAAAACAGCAAAATATTTACTGATTATCGCCCTGACTCTGGTACTTGGGTGCAGTCTCTTCGGGTGGATCTACATCGGTGATTACTATCATGCGGATGATGCGGCATTTGAAGCAATCAAGAATCCCTCTGAGGGTATAACGGTCCGGGAAGAAAAGAATTCTTATATTGCGTTTATTCCGGAAGACCCCGTGTCAGGGCTTATTTTTTACCCCGGAGGAAAGGTGCAGTATGAATCGTATGCTCCTCTGATGGAAGCCTGTGCGGAGAAGGGGATTCTGACTGTGCTGCTTCACGTGCCGGCAAATCTGGCTGTTCTTGACCGGGATGCGGCGGATGGGTATAAGGAGATGTTTCCGGAAATCGCGGAATGGTATATCGGCGGTCATTCGCTGGGCGGCGTGGTCGCTGCCATGTACCTTGATGATCATGCGGATGAGTATAGGGGGCTGGTCCTTCTTGCTGCCTACCCGACGGTCGATCTGTCGAAGACGGATCTTAAAGCTCTCTCGTTATACGGGAGTGAAGACGGTGTGCTCAATTTCGAAAAATATGAGGCATCAAAAAGGAATTTGCCTGCCGATTTCAAGGAGGCAGTGATTGAAGGCGGATGCCATGCATATTTCGGATCATACGGTCGTCAGAAAGGTGACGGAGAGCCCAAAATCACATTTCAGGAGCAGAAAGACGAGACAGCGGAACTGATTGCAAAGCTTACGGCTGATGCATGATATGAGGTATTGATCATGAAAGTTGCGGTCCTTACGGAAAATACAGCCTGCAGGCCCGGGATCGGGCACGAACATGGGCTGAGCCTGTATATCGAATCCTGCGGCAGCAAGATCCTTTTTGATTTCGGTCAGTCGGATCTGTTCCTGGCAAATGCCGGGGCGCTCGGAATTGATCTGGCGAAGGTGGATTTCGGTGTTCTTTCTCACGGACACTATGACCACGGAGGCGGCATTCGCGCATTTTTGATGGTCAATTCAAGGGCTCCCGTGTATCTTGGCGGAGCGGCATTTGAAAAACATTACAACGCAGCCAGAAAGAATATCGGTCTTAATGAAGATCTGAAGGCAGAAGAAAGACTGATTCCGCTTGGAGAGGAGTACCAGGCAGCGCCCGGTATACGTATTTTTCATTGTAACGACAGAAAAACGGTCATACCGATCGAGCCGTTCGGTTTGTCGGTGCTGAAGGAAAATGCATTTATTCCGGAAGATTTTCGACATGAGCAATATCTGGAGATAACGGAAGCGGGAAAAAAAATCCTTTTCTCCGGCTGCTCACATAAAGGGATACTCAACATCGCTGAGTGGACGAAGCCGGACGTGTTGATCGGAGGATTTCATTTAATGAAAGTCGCTTTGGACGACGAGGGAAAGAAGAAACTGAAGGATATCGCAGAGCGGCTCCTTTCCGGTCATACAAGGTATTATACCTGTCACTGTACCGGCAATCTGCAGTACGATTATCTTAAACAGATCATGGGGGACAGGCTGAATTATCTAAGTGCGGGGACGGAAGTCAATATTTAATCTCTGACGCAGAATTCTCGTGACGCGAGTCTACGATGAATGCGCAAAATGAAACTTGTCTCTGACATGGGATACAAAGTAAGCGTCAGAGATTAAAAGCCTCAGCTACACAATGCTCCACTGGAGCATTGTTACGCATGCTTAGGCACGGCGGATCGCTGCCTCGCATTAAGGAAGGTGCTTCGCACCATGCGCGGAGCGACAAGCCGCCGGGATGTTCTTGAATAAAGGTGAGTATCGTTTGGATAATAGGGGCATGGAGAATACCATATGGAAGACAGGAACGTAGAAAAAAGGTGTGCAGATGTCTATGAGAAGCTCACGAAGACGCTTATGGAAAAAAAGCTTGAGATAGCAGTCATGGAAAGCTGTACCTCAGGCTGTATAGCATCCCTGATCACGGATACGGAAGGGGCTTCGGCAGTCATGAAGGGAAGTCTGGTCACGTATTCCAACTGGGCCAAGGTAAAATGCGGAGTTCCCTCTGTACTGATCGAGAAGTATGGTGTCTATTCCCGGGAGACGGCAGGAGCCATGGCCATTACGGTCAGGGAATATTTCGAATCGGATATTTCGGTCGGAGTGACAGGCAGCCTCGGAAGGGTCGATCCCGCAAACGAAGACAGTGTACCCGGTCAGGTATATTTCGCGATAGATTACCTGGGAGAAGTGCACCTCTTCTATATGGACAGTGTATTCGGCAGAGACAGACATGAATCAAAGCTGCTCATTGCGGAGAAAGTCGCTTGTGAGATTCTGACTATTCTTAAGGAGACGGAAAAAGATCAGACCTGACAGGGAATGCCGGGAAATCCCGGGCACACCGGTAATGGGACGACATTATTAAAGATACTTCTGCAGTGCGCTCGGAATACACTTCTCAAAGAGCATAATTATTTTTTCCGGACTCGTATCGGAGCTGTTCGTGATGATGTCGGTAACATAGTGCGTAATCCCCACGACATAAAAGGTGATGATCTCGGACAATTCCCCGGTGACATGGTCGTGGTAGGAATCTTCGATGATCTTCGCAAAAAGATTGCTCATATGAATGATGTTGAAGTCCGCGATATTGTTCTGTCCTTTATATTCAGCCAGGTGTCTGAAATAATTGACATGTTCATCGATGAAAACAGCAATATTCATTAAAAAGCCGTGCAGGGTCAGAGAACCTTTATGCTCTTCGCAATAGGAGTACATCTGATAATAGTATGCCTTATTCGCAAGGTCATATTTATCAGAAAAGTGGTAATAAAATGTTCGCTTGGAAAGCGAACAGTTCTCGGCAATCTTTGATACTGTAATCTTTTCAATCGGATATTCAGAAAGTAGTTCCAGAACAGAATCTATGAGAAGTTCTTTCGATGTCTTGCGTATAACCATGGGGACCTGCCTTTACAATCCGATTAATAAATTGACACTTGATACAAATTGCAACAAATATGATATTACGTGGTCTATAGATTATAGTCAAAAATGATAAAAAAAGCAAGTGGAATCAGGGAAACTCGTAGAGAACAGGTAAAGAAGGATTTTTTAAAATGATTGAGACCGGACTTGCGGAGAAATTTATTGAACAGGTCAGGAAATATACTGATTATAACGTCAATATCATGAATGAAGACGGCATAATTATCGCAAGTATTGATCCTGACCGGGTGGGGCAATACCATGAAATTGCGTACAGGATCGTACACGGGGGAGCTGATATTATTGATACTACGAATCTGGCGGAACGCTCCAATGTTCGTCCCGGTATCAACATGGTCATCGAGTCGGACGGCCTTCGGGCAGGAGTTGTCGGCGTGACCGGAGATCCGAACGAGATCCGTGCCATTGCCCTGATGGTCAAAATGTCTATCGAGACAATGCTGAAGTATGAAAAGCAGCAGGAGAAGATCAGGCTGAGAGAAAACAGAAAAGCCAGTTTTATTCATCTTCTCACGGAAGTGCCTTCATCAAACCCGGAAGACCTGAGAGATATGGCGAGAGAACTGGGGTATCCCGAGGAAATGATACGGATACCTGTTCTTATGTGTGTGGAGGATATGGATACCTCAGAGGTCCTGCAGTTGATCAGGAGCAGCAGATATCATACCCATAAGGATTTCAGTATCGCGCTCGACGGACATCAGGTCCTCGTATTCAAGACCATGCCTGACAGCTGTCAGGAGCTGTTCACAGACTACAAATTCATTATAGGAGAGTATTTAAGTCCTGCGCTCCGTTATATGAAGGCGAGGGAAAAGGTTTCCCGATTCTATATAGGAAGTTTTCAGGATACGTATTCGAATTACTATTATGCATATCAGCATTGCAGATGGCTTGAGAAAAATATCAGGGGCAGTTCCATGTCAGTATTTTTTTATGATCATGTGCAGGAATATCTGCAGTCTGTTGTTCCGTTCAATGAACTGTCGCATATATATTATATTTATGAGAGCCAGCTGTCTGATGCCCATAAAAGGCTGTTCGTAGAGACTTTCAGCGGTCTGATCAACTATAATTATA
This sequence comes from Lachnospiraceae bacterium, assembly GCA_003446335.1. The sequence goes on from DMAZ01000217.1 coordinate 5,018, forward strand.
ACTTTCAGCGGGCGGCGGATAAGCTTTTTGTTCATAAAAACACGTTGTTCTACAGGTATAATAAATTCAAGATGCTCATGGGGATCGATCCGATCGAGAAGGCTTCGGACAGAGCCTTTGTTGAAGGCTTCTGCAATTATCTGAAAAGGATGTGATAGAGACGGTAAAGCTGCAATGGAAAGAAATTTTATTGTAAAAAAATAAAACCGACGCAAAAATGAAACGCAAATTTGTGTCATTGACACAAATGTTTTTTTAGATTTGTTTACTCATACATGGATATGAATGCGTTGAAATGGTATTATATAGTCAACACAATTACTTACACATTTTTTATATCTTAGGAGGACATTCAAATGACTGGCTTACCATTGATACTCGCATTCGTTGTTGCTATTGTTCTGATGATTGTGATGATATCCAAGTTCAGAATCCATCCCTTCGTATCCATTATGTGCATCTCTCTGGTGCTCGGTATTATTGCAGGCATACCGATTGTCGATAAGACAACGGCAGACGGAGCGACCGTCCCCGGACTGGCAAGTGTAATCGGTTCAGGTTTCTCGGGTACGTTCTCCAGCATCGGCATCGTTATTATTCTCGGTGCGCTGATCGGCAGTATTCTTGAGCAGACAGGAGCGGCGCTCAAGCTTGCCGACATGGTCATTAATCTTGTCGGTAAGAATCATCCGGTCCTGGCCATGGAACTCATGGGCTGGGTCGTCTCCATCCCGGTATTCTGTGACTCCGGTTTTGTTATTCTGAATCCTATCAGAAAAGCTCTTGTACAGAGGACCGGTGCTTCCTCCGTTGCCATGTCTGTAGGACTTGGTTCGGGACTTTACATTGCCCACGTATTTATCCCGCCCACACCCGGTCCGATTGCGGCTGCATCTACACTCGGTGTCGGCGATAACCTTCTTATGGTCATGGGATTCGGTGCCCTCTGCTCGATTTTCCCGCTGGCTGCAGGTTACTTCTACGCGAACTTTATCGGAAAGCGCGTAAAAGCTGACGATGAGGCAGATAAGGCCGAAGTTACAAAGACCTATGAGGAACTTGTAGCTGCGTACGGAAAGCTTCCGAGCGGTTTCTCATCTCTGGCCCCGATCATTGTTCCGATTATCCTTATGGCAATTTCATCTATTGTCACCATGGCGGGAAGCAAAGGTTTTATCATTGATCTATTTAAGTTCCTCGGAACTCCGATCATCGCTTTAGCGGTTGGTACGGCTTTTGCGGTCGCTCAGCTCGCCGGAGCAGGAAAGCTTGATGAGTTCTATAAAATCTGCGACGACACACTGAAGACGGTAGGTCCGATCCTCTTCGTTACCGCCGCCGGCGGAGTGCTCGGAAAAGTCATTGCTTCTTCCGATATGGTCAATTACATCTCGGAGCATGCGACGGTCCTGTCCACGATGGGGATTTTCTTCCCGTTCCTGCTCTCGGCTATCCTGAAGACCGCACAGGGATCTTCCACCGTTGCCCTTACAACAACAGCAGGCATCGTGACACCGCTTCTTCCGATTCTTGGGTTTACTTCTCCGGCTCAGATCTGCCTTGTCTGTATGGCGATCGGCGCCGGTGCCATGACGGTGTCTCATGCAAACGACTCCTTCTTCTGGGTCGTCACGAACTTCGGAGCTATGACTCCGGAACGCGGTTATAAGACGCAGACAATGAATACTCTTGTAATGGGTGTATCCGCCATAATCGAAATTGCGATCCTGAGCCTTTTCATCCATTAAACTGTTAAATCTGTAAATGCGCATCGCACAAATGTGTCATGTGAAATAATAAAAAAGCTGGAGGAAAGATTATGAATTCAAAAATGAGAGAAGACGTCAACGCGATCGTCAGTGCTTCCCTGCAGGCAGTTCTTCCCGATGAGGCAGTATCCCGTGCTCTGAAGAATTATTCAAATGCGGGCGGCCGCACCATTCTGGTCTCTGCCGGCAAGGCTGCCTGGCAGATGGCAAATGCGGCTGTCAAAGAGCTCGGCAGTGTCGATGACGGTATTGTCGTCACCAAGTATGAGCATGTCATGGGAGAGATTCCCGGCGTCAAATGTTTTGAGGCGGGGCATCCGGTGCCGGATGAAAACAGTTTCAATGCGACAAAAAAAGCAGTGGAGCTTGTAAGCGATCTTTCCGCTGACGACACGGTCCTGTTCCTTCTTTCCGGCGGCGGAAGCGCACTTTTTGAACTGCCTCTTATACCGGGCGACGAACTGCAGGATATTACGAAGCAGCTTCTGGCATCCGGCGCGGATATCGTGGAGATGAACACGATCCGTAAGCGTCTGAGCAGTGTAAAAGGCGGCCGCTTCGCACAGCACTGCGCACCGGCCCGGGTATTCAGCATTGTTCTGAGCGATATCCTCGGAGATCCGCTTGACATGATCGCTTCAGGTCCGGCTTATCCGGATTCCTCGACTTGTGAGGAAGCCCTTGCAATAGCGTCCAAATATGGATTGAAGCTCAGCACGGAAGCAAAAAAACTTCTCGGAGAGGAGACGCCGAAAGAACTGACCAATGTCACGACACAGATCACCGGAAGTGTCCGTGAGCTTTGTGTTGCGGCTGAGAAGAAGTGCAGGGAGCTTGGATATGAACCGATCGTTCTCACAGACCAGCTCTGCTGTGTTGCGAGAGAAGCGGGAAGTTTCCTTGCAAGTGTACTGAAGACACATGCAGGCGACGGCAGGAAGGTTGCGTACATCGCAGGCGGAGAGACGGTCGTCCATCTGACAGGACACGGACTGGGCGGACGCAATCAGGAGCTTGCGCTGGCTGCCTGTGAAGGTATTGCGGGCATTAAGAACGCGGCTGTATTCTCCTTCGGAAGTGACGGGACCGATGGTCCGACGGATGCGGCAGGCGGTTACGTCGATGAGGATACATTTGAAGAACTCAAGGCGAAGGGAATCAATCCTTTTGATGTTCTGAAGGATAATGACGCTTACCATGCACTGAAAGAAGTCGACGGACTGGTCATGACCGGACCGACAGGCACGAATGTGAACGATGTGGCGGTTGCGCTGATCGGATAAAGAATGTATAGAAGGGCTGCCGTATCAAGGCGTGGCGCCACTTTTTGCAGCAGATGCAATTTGCGGATATCTGCTGTTTGGAGTGACACTGCCTGATGCGACAGCCTTTTTTCAGTGCGTGCGGTCTTTACCGGCGGACAGCGGACTGCCTCGGCTCAAGGAGTTTGTCGTGAAGCCCGAAAGATATGTAGAAGAGTCCAAGGAACATGATGATCTGAGGGAACATAAAAATACTGAGGAAAGTAAGGATCCCCGCGGCCAGACGGCTTCTGACCAGATACTTCTTTATTACAAGATTGATCGCGATGATACCGAAGCACAGAAGCCAGACATAACCGCAGACCCAGAGAGTCTGGCCGACATTGTGCTTTGTAGAATTCTCAGCGGCGGACAGAAAAGCTGTCGAACCGTAGAGGTAGGCAGCGATTGCGACGACTCCGGTCCACTTCGGCGGATAGATCGACTGGAATGAAGTAGGCGTGCCGATGGAGTAGCGAAGCTTTTTTAAAATAATGACGCTGAGCTGGTAGATAATGAAGCCCTGGATGAGCCCGAGAAGTACCATCGAAATGATCATCATCTGCATAAGAAAGCCAGGTGCAAGAATCTGGTCTGTAGCGGCTGTGGTCTGCACATTGGCCTGCGCGAACATCTGATTCATCATGTTCTGCATTTCTGTTATTTCCAGATCCAGATCATATCCGAAGACACTCGCAAGGGTAATGGTGCTGAGCACGTTGAACAGGGCGGAGAGTCCCATGGATACGAGCATTGTTTTCGTCATGTCGACCTTGTAGTAGAAGAGAGTGCCCATGATAAGACCGAGCAGAGCGGCCGTTATGGCGTAGAATACTGTCGTCAGCGATCCGAAGATGAAGGAGAAGAGCATCATGCCGATAAAGACCATGAGGCCGTATTTCCAGCTGTACCTTGCAGCATAGACGACCATCGGCACAGGCAGTATGTAGATGAACATCTCCTCGAAGAAGGATCCGGTCTGGCGGTTCAGGAGGAGGAGGATCGCGAAAATGGCGATGATCATGGCTCCGGTGGTAAGTTTCAGGGTATTGTTGTCTCTGTTCATGAACAGCCTCCGTTGCTTTTAAGGATATGAATTTCATAATAAAGCAAAACAGGAAGGGATACAAGGTTGAAATTATGCTATTATATAGTCAGAATACTCCGAGGCGTTCTTGATTCTGAAGAGAATAAGTTATGGATATGAATAGAATTAAAATTGAATGGAAACAGTGGATCATTTATGCGGCGCGTCTTGCTCTGGCAAGCAGTCTGGCCATTTATGCGGCGGATCTTATGAAACTGCAGTTTTCGACGCAGGCAGGTGTCATATGCCTGTTCTCCATGCTTACGACCAAAAAAGATACACTGAAACTTTCGGTAGCCCGGCTCCTGAGCTTTATCGTCACCTTCATAACTGCCTGGTTCGCCTTTCATCACATAAGCAGTGAGTGGATCGCTTTCGGTGTCTATATCTTTGTGACGGTCATATTCAGTGAAATGTACGGATGGGGGGCTGCTCTTTCCGCCAATGTCGTTGCCGGCTGCCATTTTTTAAGCGTCGACAATTTTACAACAGATATCATTATAAATGAGTTTTATATTGTCCTGACCGGTATGACCTTCGCCATCTTTTTTAATTTCTTCAGAAATACGGATTCGATAAGGGCTTCTCTTGAGAAGGATATCGAGGAGGTCCAGACCAAGATGCAGGTCGTCCTGGACGAACTGGCGGAATATCTTTATACAGCCGGTAAAGACAGGGATGTCTGGCCCTATCTGGACGATCTCCAGGCTTTTCTTGAAAAATGTGTCATGAAAGCGTCGGAATATGAGGGGAACAGTTTTGAAGGGGACGCAAAATATTATGTCAGGTATTTTGAAATGCGGAGCAACCAATGCGAGATCCTGACGAACCTTCATGAAGAACTGACGAAAATAAAGTTCATTCCGAAACAGTCCCGAATCATTATTGAATATATACGTTCCCTGCGAGAGCACGTTACAGAGATGAATGTTCCGGATCAGCAGATAGAAAATCTGTCGAAGATTTACGAGCGCATGAGACAGGATGAACTGCCGGCCACCAGAGAGGAGTTCGAGAGCAGAGCTGTGCTGCTCCATGTGTTGATGGATCTGGATGATTTTCTTAATACGAAGAAGCGATTCATCGAATCCGGAGCGACCAAACATATCCACGTTTCCATGAGAGAACTGGATATTCCGTGGGAAGACTTGCATGACTGATCGATAAGAAGAATGGAGGTGTCTGCATGGATAAAAAGTATGTTAAAATTTTGAAGATCGTGATCCCGCTTATCATTGCGCTGCTTTCGATTTTTGTTATTTCCAGATATGCCACTTCGATTTCTTTCCATGCGAAGACGATAGAGGCTCTGGATGAAAAGAAAGATACTGTTCTGCAGCTGACGGCCGTGTCGACCAGCGCATCCGCCGCGATAACTCTCATACCGGGGGATGTTGCCACACCGATTGCCGAAAAGCTGGCGGACCTGAGTACCTATTTTATCATCGTTCTCTGTGCGATCTATCTTGAAAAGTATCTCCTGACTATAACAGGTTTTGCTGCATTTGTTATACTCATACCGCTGGGCTGCCTGTTTTTTTCGATTTACAGTCTCTTTCCGAGACCGGTGCTTCTGGAACTTTCGAAAAAACTGGTCCTGTTCGGTGTCGCCATTGTTCTGGTCATTCCTTCCAGTGTGGGCGTTTCGAATATGATCGAAAAGACTTACAGCGAGTCGATCGAACTGACCATGCAGCAGGCACTTGAATCAACGGAGTCGGTTCGGGAGGAACTCGGGGAAGCACAGGGAACAGCGGATGAATCTGCTGCGGACAGTGCGGCCGATGAGTCCGCTGCCGGCATTGCAGCGAACGGGCCGGTGACGGATGAGTCAAAACAGACGATCGGAGACCTGTTCCACGGTCTCGTTTCACAGGCTTCCGAGACGGTTACATCCACAGTACAGGGGGCTCTGGACAGCACCGTGAGCGGAGTCAGTACGAAGATTGATGAGTTCAAGACCATGCTCAATAATATGCTGGAGGCGCTTGCAGTGATGATCGTAACATCCTGCCTGATTCCCATCATCGTGCTGCTCTTCTTCGTATGGCTCATAAAGGTGATCCTGAATGTGACGGTACCGATGCCGATGCCTCCGATGGGAAGACCGGTCGGGAAGGGGTTCCGTTGAAAAGATTCATAACTCAAACTTCCCACTTCGTGATAGAGTTGCTGGCGATATCATTTAAAATGCAATCG
>DMAZ01000090.1 GCA_003446335.1 Lachnospiraceae bacterium
GCATGATCGTCTTCATGACCGGTCCGAGATAGATACCGATTACCTCGGAGATGGATGCGCCGTTATTTCTCTCGGAAAGCATACCTGAGAAATAATCGTGGACCGCACCTGCGAAAATCGTACCGAACGTGATCCACAGGAATACGATCGGTCCCCACAGAGCGCCCTGCATGGCTCCGAAGATCGGGCCGAGACCCGCAATGTTCAGAAGCTGTACAAGGAACAGTTTCCATGCGGGAAGGACTACGTAATCGATACCATCGTTAATTGCGACGGCCGGTGTCTCACGATCATCGGGAGCAAATGCTCCGTCGACGATCTTGCCATAAGTAAAATAGCTGCAAATGAGTAGAATCAGACAGATAATAAAGCTTATCATAAAATCGCCCCCTTCATTATGATATAACTGATTCTGAATTTGTGTCGTCCCGGTCAAATTGGAACAGCATTATGTTTCATATTTTATGCTAAATACACCAATTCTCCACAAACGTCACACACATTATTATACATATTCACTATATTACTTATTCCAGAATAGTCAATAACCTTCCTTGTACTTTTTAAATACAATCCGAACTTTTCAGGATTATTTTTTATGCAGTTCATCAAAGTATGCCTGCTGCCGTCTGATCATCTCCGTGTCCTCAAAATAATTGATACGCATCGCGCTCTTGACCTCAGCCAGCGTCTGAGCGGCCTTTGCTCTGGCCGCCTCTGTTCCTTTTTTCAGGACTTCATATACATATTCGATGTTATTCTCATATTCTCTTCTGCGGGCACGGATCGGAGCAAGCTCCTCCTCGAGGACCTTATTCAGGAACTTCTTCACTTTGACATCACCCAGGCCTCCGCGCTGATAGTGTGCCTTCAGCTCATCGAGATTGGCGTAATCCGGGAGATATCTCTCAAAATGTTCATCCTTACAGAAAGCGTCAAGATAGATAAAGACAGTATTGCCTTCGATCTTACCCGGATCCGTGATCTTCAGATGTCCCGGATCGGTGTACATGCTCATGACCTTTTTCTTTACTTCCTGCGGAGAGTCGGAGAGGTAAATGCAGTTGCCGAGGGACTTGCTCATCTTCGCTTTTCCGTCTGTACCCGGAAGACGGAGACACGCATCGTTATCCGGAAGAAGAATTTCCGGCTCAACAAGCGTATGACCGTCACCGTAGATAGAATTGAACTTCCTTACGATTTCTCTGGTCTGCTCGATCATCGGTTCCTGATCCTCGCCGACAGGAACGGTCGTCGCCTTGAAAGCGGTAATATCGGATGCCTGGCTGATCGGATAAGTAAAGAAGCCGACCGGGATGCTGTTCTCGAACTTTCTCATCTGGATCTCGGCCTTAACGGTCGGATTTCTCTGAAGTCTCGCGACCGTAACAAGATTCATATAATAGAAAGTCAGCTCTGTAAGCTCGACGACCTGCGACTGAATGAACAGGTTGGATTTTGCCGGATCGAGTCCTACGGAAAGATAATCGAGGGCAACCTCAATGATGTTCTCACGGACTTTGTCGGGATTGTCCACATTGTCCGTCAACGCCTGCGCGTCGGCGATCATGATATAGATTTCGTCAAATTCACCCGAGTTCTGCAGTTCCACTCTTCGTCTGAGGGATCCGACATAATGTCCTATATGTAATCTGCCCGTTGGTCTGTCACCGGTCAAAATTATTTTGCTCATTTTCTTCTCCTCACCATTGTGACCATCGTCATGCCCATGACTTTCGTTAACGTTTCCGGACTGTCCGGGCTCAGATCCGCTGTCGGATCGCCTGAACAGTCCGATACTATTATATGGGCAATTCCGTCAAATGGCAATCCAATAAATTGTCTCAGGTCAGCTCTGCATTTTGGCACGCAGATCTTCATTGGCTTTCTCGACGTTCAGTCTGGTAAGGATCAGGGTTATGAGCAGATTGAAGCACATCGGCATCCAGAGATACATGATGTGAAGCATATTAAGACAGGAAGCGCTCTGCTCGGCAGCCCCTCCGACATATCCGCTGAAGGCCAGCAGCCAGCCGGCGAGCGCGGTCCCGATGCCCCCGCCCAGCTTGGTCCCGAGAGATGTACAGGAATACATCGTGCCGTCCACACGCCTTCCGCTCGTTAAATACGTGTATTCGGAGCAGGTCGCGATCAGGGCGTTCATATCGCCCTGAAGCGGGCTCATACCGATCGCGGCGACGGCGGTGCAGGCCAGCATCAGAGGCACTGATCCCAGATAGCCCGCGATGACGACACCCAGCCTCCCGACGGTACCGATCGTATAACCTGTCAGGTTCAGCCTGTACATGCCTCCCCATCTGGCGACCAGTGACGGTGTGAACAGAAGACCGATGATCATCGGAATGTTGATGGCCCAGGAGAAGACGCCGAGGAGATTTGCATTTTTCAGAACGTAGGTCATGTAATAGATACCCATGTTCAAGGTAGCGGAATAAATCTGCATCAGTATGTAAGAAGCACAGATCATAAGGTAATATTTGTTTTTAATAAGGAGCTTGAATGCATCGATCAGACTGTATTTTTCTTCGGTTTCCTCCTTCTTTACTTCTCCTTCGGCCAGTTCCTCCGGACTTAACTCCCTGACGGAAAATACAGAAATTGAATTGGAGATCACTCCCACGATCGCATAGATGATCGCGACCGTTCTCCAGGCTCCGGCACCGCCGCCGAAATATGCGACCATGCCGACTGTGATCGTCTGGATCAGCATGCTTGTCGAGAAGGCGAATATGAATCGGATCGAACCCATCTGCACACGTTCATGGTTGTTCTTTGTAATCAGCGCGGTAAGAGCGGAGTAGGCGATATTATTGACGGTATAAAATCCCGCGTTCAGCAGGGTATACGCTATAAAGAACCATGCGTACTGAGCAGTGGCACTGATGTCGGCCGGAATGCAGAAAATTGCGACCAGGCAAAGCGCGCAGCCGAAATAGCCGTAAAACATCCAGGGTCTGGCTTTGCCCATTTTCGTGTTCGTCTTATCAATGAGCGAACCAAAGAAAATGTCGCTCACACCGTCGAAGAGTTTTGAGACAGCGATCAGGGTACCGACGATGCCGGCATTCATGCCGACAGTATCGGTAAGGAAAATCATGACAAATGCAGAGAGCAGCGCATAAACTACATTGCCTGCGATATCGCCGGAGCCGTATCCGACTTTGTTGTACCATTTCAAATAGGTTTTTTCTTTCATATTGGTCCCCCTTGATAAAAAGATCAATCGTTTTGCGTCAGAGAATCAGGAACATTCTGTCAGGCTTCCGGATACAGCCAGAATGAAAACCGGTATCTCTCCTCATCTACCCGGTACTCTTCAGAAAGATCCGGTCCGCAGCTTTTTGAGCCGATCCCGGCCATTTTATGGTCTATGCACAGAACTGTATCCCCGCATTTTTCAAGCTCATAATTATGGCGCTTTTTCTCCAGTTCCTCCTGCGTATAGACCGATGCGTTAAAGGAGAAGGTGTTCCCGTCGCCTGATACCACACTAAAGGCTGATCCGCCTCCCGTGAGCCGAACATAGTCACACCCGCAGTGACTGCCGTTCTCCTGCGGACGGATGTAATCTTCGTGCAGATCCTCCACCTGTGAGCGGAAAATTCCGTGCCTTCCGCTGCGGCATTTGTCAATATAGCTCTCGTAAGGTCCGATTCCGTAGTATTCGACCCGGTCGAGCACCGGATCCAGGAACATACGAAGCCCTATTCTCGGTAATGTCTCGATCTGCGGGTCTTTTACCGCCTGTATCTCCATCCGGATCGCTCCGTCGGAACGGATGCGGTATTCAGACTCGATCCGAAGGATCGGCTGGACCGACATGGCGGCGACGGACTGCCGTACACAGATCACGACCGATGCACCCTCTTTTCTGACCTTCACTTCATAAGCCCGGGTCACCGTGTGGTCAAGACGCTCCCATCTCCACAGGTCGGCAGAAGCCGCGTCATTATCCGTCGGTGCTCTCCAGAGATTAAAGTCCAAAGGTCTCCTCAGGAATTCCTTCCTGCCGGATCGGATCGATGTGAACAGACCGGACAGTGTATCGAACACATATGTAAACCCGTCACCTGTGATCCGCAGCTCTGTTTCCTTCTCATCTATGACCGGAAACTGCGAATGACCACTCACAGAAGCATCTGTTCCGGATGCACCGATCATCCGGGCCGCCCTGTAATTCTTTTCGTCTGCGTTATGGAGCGGGATATCGTCGAATCCCAGCTCATGAGCTTTCGGTAATCCGGGAAGCTTTTCTTTCAGAGTATAGGTAACTGCCAGGAAGCATCTGCCGGCGTCCGGTACGGGAAGATCGAGAGGGACGGAAACTCCGGTATGCGGAGCGATCTTCGGCAAAACAATGGTTCCACCGGCAATTTCTTCACCATCTCTCGTAAGACGGTAACAGGCGTTCACAAGATCGGACGGATCCGTGAAATCCCAGTAATTTCCGATCGTGAGAAGACCCCTTTCGGAATCATAGGAAGAACGCAGCGGCCTGTGGACGTTTTTGTATTCAAGCAGTCCGGTATGCGGACGCCTGTCCGGATAGACAAGTCCGTCCAGACAGAAATTTTCATCATGCTGCAGTTCTCCGTGATCACCTCCGTACAGGTACACCGGTTTTCCGTTGGCAGCCATCCCGCTAAAGACCGCATGGTCACAGAATTCCCAGACAAAGCCGCCGCACAGGCGGGGATACTTTTCTGTCAGATCACGGTACTCCCTGAAATCTCCGGGACTGTTCCCCATGGAATGGCAGTACTCTACAAGGAGCAGCGGCTTCTCCGGATCCTCTTTCAGATAATCCGTGATTTCCGAAAACGCAGGATACATCCGTCCCCAAAGGTCAATTTTGGAAACATCGTACGCTCTGTCACGGCTCAGGTAGAAGGCACTCTCATAATGCGTAAGCCTGGTCGGATCGATCATCTTCGTTACGCGCAGTGATTCTTCAAATGTGCATCCATATCCGCATTCATTCCCCATGGACCACACCAGAATGCAGGGCCGGTTACGGCCGCGCAGGATCATGGACTGCACGCGGTCGACCGTCGCTTCTGTAAATTCCGGATTATCCGCGATCCTCTCGTGAGACAACCTCATACGTTCAGCATAATCACTCTCCGTAAAATACAGCGGGGCTGTCCCGTGGCTCTCATTATCAGCCTCATCGATGACATAAAGACCCATCTCATCACAGATTTGGTAAAAGTAAGGCACATTCGGATAGTGACTTGTGCGCACCGCATTAAAATTATGTTCTTTTATCAGCTTCAGATCTCGTATGACCCCGTCCCTCGTCACGACAGAGCCTGTTACCGGATCTGATTCGTGCCGGTTCACGCCGCGAAATTTTATCGGAAATCCGTTCAGAAGGACGACCCCGTCTTTTACACAGATATTCCTGAAACCGACCTTTTCGACGATCGTTTCATGAACCGTCCCGATAATAAGCGTGTATAAATTCGGTGTCTCCGCGTTCCAGAGGAGCGGGTCCGTAATATGAATCTTAACTTCATCTGTCTTCTCAACGGTGCATTCCGCGCAGGTCCTCCCGTCCGCATCACACAGCAGTTTCAGACTGATCGGGATTTTTGAAGTGCTGAAACGGAATCGGATGTCAAGATCCGCAGACTGATGATCCTCAGACAGCTCTGTCGTGATGACATAATCCTCGATATGTTCTTCGGGCCTGCTGACCAGATATACGTCTCTTATAATGCCGGACAGGCGGAACTTATCCTGGTCTTCAAGGTAGGAACCGTCGCACCACTTCAGAACAAGCACTGCCAGAAGGTTGTCTCCCCTTGTAAGCAGATCCGTAACATCGAACTCCGCCGTGTGATGGGTGACCTGACTGTAGCCGACGTACTCCCCGTTGAGCCACACATAAAAACATGAGTCGACCCCTTCAAAATTCAGATAGACGCGGGGTGCTTCCGGATTTTCCTGCCAGCTGAAATGATGCAGGTAGGCACCGCAGGGATTTTGCTGCGGCACATAGGGAGGATCGAACGGAAAAGGATATCGGATATTGGTATACTGGTTTCTGTCATACCCTCTCATCTGCCAGCAGAACGGGACGGTCTCCTTCTGCCATTGGTCATCCGTTTCATAATCCGTCCGAAAAAACTCCCTGCGCAGATCATGGATGTCTGTAAAATAGCGAAAGTTCCATTTGCATCCGCTAAGCATCTGTATCCGGTCCGATTCTTCTCTTACCGGATACGTACGCACACTCTCCGCAGCCCCTGACAGGGGAATAAAGTAGCTGTGGACCGGAACGGTGTTCTGGTGCAAGACCGACAGGTCTTCATACAGTCTCGGTATGATCACTTTCGATACCTCCTTTCTGCACTTAAAAAATCTATTTTCTCACGTAAAGCATACCGTTACCGTTTATGGAATCATATGAACGAAACAATTTATTTTCTGCACAACGCGCCGTGGCAGTAGCATATTCTCTCCGTTTTTTATAAACTGTACCGAAGACAGAATTTTCACCCGCAATACTATCTGGACAGCTGCGATCCGCGACGAAAAAAATAAAAAAAAGAAAGCATATGACGCTTTCCGAAAGAAAGGAACTCATTATGTACGTCAACTCGGGATATCTTTATAATTCAAGAATTCCCTTCAGAGAGACCAGACTGCCGCTTCGTATTCTGAGTGCCGGTACGTATCAGCTTCATACCTGGCCAAAGCTTCCCACCTGGCGTCCCAGAGGGCGCGTTGACTGGCAGCTCATCTACATTTCCGCCGGAGCAGGCCATTTCATTCTGGACGGACGGGAAATCATTCTGCCTGCGGGGAATATGGTCCTCTATCAGCCGAAACAGGAACAGCGCTATTTCTTTCTGGGAGAGAACAGTTCCCAGTACTGGTTCGTGCATTTTACCGGCAATCAGGTCAGGAACATTCTGAAGCATTATAAAATTCCTCTGGACGGGTACGTTCTTCATACGGGCATTTCCTATGAGTATGAAGATCTGTTCAAAAAAATGCGTGACGAACTGGTGGATTGTTCTTCAGACTACGAGGAAATGCTGACCTTCCTCTTCCGTGAACTTCTGATAACCATGAACAGAAGGATGAATGAGGGCGCACCCCGAATTGCAGGTTTCACGCAGGATGAGGTGACTCATGCGAAGGATTATTTCAGAGAACACTACAATGAAGATATTAATATCGAAAGATACGCTGCTTCCAGAAACATGAGCACAAGCTGGTTCAACAAATGTTTCCGGAGCATCACCGGTATTTCCCCCATGAAATTCATTCTGGATGTGCGTATGCGGAATGCGCAGATCCTTCTGGAGACAACAGACGGAACGATCAGCGAAATTGCGCAGATCGTAGGCTATGATAATCCGATGTATTTCAGCAGGGTGTTCAGAAAGGAAAAGGGCCTTTCTCCGTTAAAGTACCGGAAAGCCTACAGGGAAAAGCTCCTGAAAGATACATGATCCGGAAAGAGGTTCATAAAAAGACCCCGGAAGATCTGTGGTATGGAAGAGATCAGACTGGAAACAGCTGTCTGAAAAAATTGTTCCGAACATTGATGTTTATGCTATAATTTTCATAGTATGCACATAAAAAGGACGGAGTAATCGCATGGCAGGATTCAGACATGAGAACAATTTTCGGGAACTTGGCGGATTAAGGACAAAAGACGGGCGTATTGTCAGGAAAGGTATGTTGTACCGAAGCGGAGCTCTGGCTTCTCTGGATGAGCGGGAGCTGGCTGCCGTAAAAAAAATGGGTCTGAAAAGCGTTATCGATCTGCGTGGTTTTGTGGAAGAGGTCGCTTATCCGGACCCGCCCATCGACGGGGCCACGAACTATCACTTAAGCGCCCTGGTGGATAACGACGGAAATGAAGTCTCCTATTCCACCAAAGCGATGCTGCTCATGGCTGCAAAGGAACCGGGGATCAATAAAATGCAAAGCCTCGGCAAGCACCTCTATGCTTATATCGCGTTCGACAATGCGGCTTATAAAAAAATGTTCGATCTGCTGCTTGAAGAAAGGGCGCCGATGCTGTTCCACTGCTCACAGGGCAAGGATCGCACCGGGGTCGCTGCCATCCTGATCCTGCTCGCTCTCGGCGTTGATGAAACTGCTATCCTGGATGACTACGAGCTGACCAATAAATACAGAAAAACGCTCATACAGCAGGAAATATCCAGCCATAAGTTCCTGGCCCGGATCAGTAAGAATGTGCACACCTTCCTGTGGATCAAGGAAGGTGTCTACAGGTCTTTCGGACAGAATGTCATCGATACGATCAATGCGCGGTATCCGAATTATGAGGCCTTCTTTAAAGCAGAGTATGATCTGTCCCACGAGGATCTGGAGCGACTCAGAGAGCTTTATCTGGAAGTACCTGCAGAAGAAGCTTTATAATTACACAGAAGATTCATTTTGACTGCTGTATAAAAAACAAGGGGCTGTCGCAATAAGCAGAATAAGTGCATAAATATTCATGAAGGGACATCCACAGCGCCGATACTTTAAATTTTCGAACGAAAGTGCAGAAAATTTATTAGTACCGCTGCGCGAGGACTAAGCGCGAGCGGTTCCTGAATGAATTATTTATACATATAATGCTTAATGC
>DMAZ01000141.1 GCA_003446335.1 Lachnospiraceae bacterium
TAATGTATTTTAATCTCTGACGCAGAATTCTCGTGACGCGAGTCTATGATGAATGCGCAAAAAGAAACTTGTCTCTGACATGGGATACAAAGTAAGCGTCAGAGATTAAAAAGCCTCCGGCGGATCGCAGCCGCGCATTAAGGAAGGTGCTTCGCACCATGCGCGGCGCGGCAAGAACGCCGAGGCGTTCTTGATAAGTTGCAGCAGCATTTTCGTCATGTAAAGAAAGGCTGCGTAAGAAATACCCGCAAGAAAGATGAGGTGTAAATATGAAAGCACTGGTAACAGGAGTAGCCGGACAGCTCGGCCACGATGTCATGAATGAACTTGCAAAGCGCGGAATCGAAGGAGTCGGAAGTGATCTGGCGCCGGAATACGCCGGTATGCAGGACGGGACAAGCGTCACGACCATGCCGTATCTTGCCATGGATATCACAGATCCGGAGAGTGTGCGCAGGACAATTATCGAATCCGGTGCGGACACCGTGATTCACTGCGCGGCCTGGACAGCTGTAGACAAGGCTGAGGAAATGCCGGAAGCCTGCCGCAGGGTCAATGCGTACGGTACCGAAAATATCGCGAAGGTCTGCGAGGAATTTGACCTCCCCATGATGTATTTCTCCACAGATTATGTCTTTAACGGCAACGGCACGCGCCCGTGGGAACCGGAAGACGCATATGAACCGCTCGATGTCTACGGGCAGACCAAGGCCGAGGGGGAAGTGGCGGTCCGCGAGCACGTAAAGAAATTCTTCATCCTTCGAATTGCCTGGGTATTCGGAACGAACGGAAAGAATTTCATTAAGACCATGCTCCGTCTGTCCGAGACGCATGACAGTCTTCGCGTCGTATGTGACCAGATCGGTACACCGACCTATACCTATGACCTGGCGAGACTGGTCGTCGATATGATTCAGACGGATAAATACGGGATTTATCATGTGACAAATGAAGGTGATTATATCTCATGGTATGATTTTACACTTGCTATCTTTGAGGAAGCCGGTGTGACGGGCGTTACGGTGACGCCGGTGACATCCGAGGAATACGGCGCTGCCGCAAAACGTCCCTATAACAGCAGGATGGACCGCTCGAAACTTGTACGTGAAGGTTTTGAGCCGCTGCCTGACTGGAGAGACGCTCTGAAGCGGTATGTAGCCATTCTGAAAGAGCAGAAATCATGATGAACCGGTAGACTCCATGCAACGGGCACCCTCTGTGCTCCGAATCAAAGTAGTGATATTATGAATGATACATTTCAGTTGAAACTGAATAAAATGACTCTGTTGCTCCTATCCCTCGTGACAGGAGCAACTTGCATGTTCGTATTCAGGGAATATATCTTCGGGAACCGAATTCTGGCATTCTATGATATCGGATCCGATACTGCGGAGCAGTATCTGTCTCTGTATGCCATGCTTATCAGGAAGCTTCAGACCGGCGATCTTACCCTCTGGGGAGCAAATAACGGTTTCGGTATTAACCTCAATATGCTGAATATGACGAATCCGGCGCTCATGATCGTTTACCTTCTGGGAGCGGTCATAGGAACGGAACGCATGCCCTATCTGATGGTCTGGATCTATATGGCGGAAATTCTCTGCGCCGGCATCTGCTGCTACCTTTATCTCTCCGTGTTCCGTCTTGATGAGAGAGCAAAGGCAATGGCTTCCTACATGTACTGTTTCTCGGGCTTTATTATGGTATGGGGACAGCATTATCAGTTTGCGATCGTCCCGTCCCTCCTGGTCCTTGAAATGCTTTTTGTGGAGAGATGTATCCGCTGCCCGCGCAAGTGGAAGAGTCTGACGATCATGACCGCGTTCCTGGTCTTCAACAGCATGTACATCGCGTATATGTGCCTGATATTCTGCGGTTTCTATGTGTGCGTGAGGGTCCTGATCCGTCACCTGAGATCATTCCCCTCATACTTTTTCAGAGTTTTCCACCTGGCATGGGTCATGGGTCTCGGCGTCGGGATCGGGTTCATTACGCTCCTGCCTGCTGTCGCTGCGATTCTCAGCGTATCATCCAGACTGGCCACGCAGGATTCTCTGTCTTACAGGCTCTTCGGAATACAATACCCGTCGGTTTATTACAGCACGCTGGTCTCCAGATTCTTTGGGACTACGTTCAAGGGAATTTCCGATTACAGAGGCCATTTTAATTATTATGAAGACCCCTGCCTGTTTTTCTCCATTCTGTTCGCGCTTCTCCTCGTGCAGTATGTCTTCCTGATTCCTTCGATCAGCGAACGGGTCGCAGGGATGGCCGCCGAAGCCGGGAAGAGATACCGGGTCAATAAGATAAAGCTTATCGTCATTCAGTATGTTCTTCTCGTATTTGTCGGGGCCTGTGTTTCATGGCCGGGTACCGGGACAATTTTCAACGGCTTCACGACCTTTTTCTCCAGATATATGTTCATCTGCATGCCGTACTTCGCCCTGATCGCGTCCTACACACTCACAGAGATCATAAGGAACAGAAAGGTCAATTATATTGCCCTTGCGATCGGTCTGGCCGTGACGGTACGATTCTGTCTGGTCTACTATATTGATCCGGGCATGCCGAATCCGAAATACGCCGCGCTGGCACATCTTATCTGCTGCGTCCTGATGGCGCTGGTACTCGTCCTGTTCTCTCTGGACAGTCTGGATTTTCTGAGAAGATATCTCATCATCGCGCTATGTGTATTTCTGGCGGCGGATGTCTCTGTGGATGCTTTCTCCAATTTCCACGGGCGCGACACGGTCCTTAAAGGCGGAAAATACTTTGAGGAACTGTATGATACGGATACGGCAAATGCACTGCGGTGGATCCGGGAAAATGATTCGCAGTGGTATCGTGTCGAGAAGACATACGGGGCGACCATGGCTACCGATTCCATGGTGCAGGACTATCACCCGATCAGCGCCTATAACTCGACACAGAATGCAAATATACAGAACTATATCAATATGTACTGGGATGACGTCCTGTATATGGATATCAACCATTATCTCTATGTTCTCGGCAGCGCCGATACCGATCAGTCCGGTCTGTGCGGCATCAAATACGTGCTCAGCAGGAACAGTGAAGCCGTACTTCCGGGGACAGAGCAGGTCTTTTCCAGCGGAGACGTCTACGTCTACCGGTTCACCGATGTGAACAATATCTGCTCCTACTATCCTTACAGTGAGGTCTCCAAAACATTCGGCAAGGCCAGTGACGGTTTTACCGACACGGTTACCGTCAACTTTGAGGAGAAAGATCCCAAAGCCAAACTGATTGTTCTTGATGGGGGAAAAGATGACAGGATCACGGCAAATGTCACTGTGATCCAGCAGGGCGTCCTCTTTTTCGCGATTCCGTTCGAGAACGGATGGTCAGTCTATGTGGACGGCGAAAAGAAAGCGATGAGGAAGGCAAATGAGGGATTTATCGGTGTCGACCTCGAAGCCGGAACACATGAGATAACACTGAAGTATCTCTGCCCGGGACTTGTCAAAGGCATGATCATAACGATATTCTCCATCATCCTTCTTATTCTGTTCTCCGTTCTTGAGAACATGAGGGACCGCAGTGTGGATGTACCGGATGACTGGACACGGACAACACCTGTGGAACTTATTATCGCGGGGGCCTATAACGGGATCCGTACCCGTATTGATCCGACCTATGTTCCTCATCCGCCTGCAGAGAGACAGAGGAGAGTCAGAGAGGACGGAAGTCTTCAGAGAGAATCTTCCCGCGAAAGACAGGGGAGAGTCAGAGAGGACGGAAGCCTTCAGAGAGAACATTCCCGTGAAAGACAGGGGAGAGTCAGAGAGGACGGAAGTCTTCAGAGAGAACCTTCCCGTAAAAGAGCGGTGAGAGTCAGAGAGGACGGAAGTCCTCAGAGAGAACCTTCCCGTAAAAGAGCGGTGAGAGTCAGAGAGGACGGAAGTCTCCAGGGAGACACTTCCCGGGAGAGGCGAAAGAGACGCAGGACGGGCATGACATCCGGAAAGACAGGTGAAG
>DMAZ01000123.1:0-131 GCA_003446335.1 Lachnospiraceae bacterium
CCGGTCGTCACGATGCCGACTTTCTTATGCAGAAAGGGAAGAAGCTCAAAAATCTGTCCCCCCGCAGCAGCCTCTCTGGCTCTCTCCATTTTCTCTTTTTCGATGATGAGGGGAATCACGCGCATACCGGC
>DMAZ01000123.1:202-4279 GCA_003446335.1 Lachnospiraceae bacterium
ATCTTGTCGCCCTTCTTCACAGCAAAATTCCCGTGCCGGCTCGCAATCATCATCTCCCCGAGTGCATTGACAGCATTAAGCCGCTTCTTATCGACCTTCAAAAGGCCGGGGCAGTCCGCGATCAGCTCGATCTTTCCTTCGCTGATGTCGGAGGGGTGCATATATGCATTCTTAGAAATGTCATAGAGAACGAGTGCGGCCTCATCTTCATGAAGCATGTTCTCGTTGACCTCCCATATGTATAAGTGGTCTTTTCCGACAGAAAGAAGGACCGGAATGTCCTCCTCCGTAACAATATGGCCTTTCCTGAAGACAGGTCCTTTCTTCACATCCTTAATAATCTGCGTGATGTCATGACAGAGCATCTGGCCTACCGCGTCTTCAGTCTTTATCAGTTTCATCGTATTCTCCCATTCTCTTAGCATTGAAATTTTATGCTGCATGTTGTCGTAATGAACTTCCCACCCGATAATAAATGAACAATCGTCAATAACTATGTAAGGAGGGTCCCTGTTTATTTTACATCACGGACTTCTTTTTGAAAACAATACGGTGCATAAAATTTTTCAGGCAAATCTACTTTCCATCGTCCGTTCTTCGCTGTATTCTAATGTTGTAAGCGACCGCATTTCACGAACAGTTGTCTCATGAGCGCGGTCTGCCTGGGGGAAAGGAGGCCGGATATGAATATTTATGCATGCAGCGATATACACGGACAATATCATCTGTTCAAAGAGATGCTGAATGACATCCGCTTTTCCGACGATGACTTTCTGTACATTCTCGGCGACATTATAGACCGGGGTCCCGAAAGCATCCCCATGCTGCAGGACATCATGCAGCGGGATAATGTCATCTGCATCCTGGGGAACCACGAATTTATGATGTACACACAGTACAGGATCCCGGAAAGAGAGAGTCCGTGGCTCCTCTCCGCCAACGGAGGTGCTGTCACCAGAGCAGCATTTGAAAAACTATCCGCCCTTGAGCAGAAACAGATCCTCGATTACATCGAGAACATGGCCCTGCAGATCTATCTGCCCATTGAGGGAACAGAATATCTCCTGAGCCACTCGGACTTCGTGGAAGGCCGGAACAGCCTTCTTTTCAGGGGATCCTACTTCAACACAGTCTTTGACACCGTATGGAATTCGCCATGGCGCATGTGGGAAAATGTTTCGAAGAGAAAGTATAAGAAGGACGGGAGGATCCACGTGATCGGACACGTTCCCGTTCAGCGCATAGATGAGAATCCGGTCTTATCCAATGCCTTCATCGACCCGGATTATAATATCATTGACATTGATCTGGGATGTGCGAGCATCGGCTTTCGCGGACACGCGGTCGGGCACGGGCTTTGCTGCATGAACCTGACAAAGTATGCCCGGGGAGAGGGAAAAAATTCATTCACGTATTATTTCTGACCGGCAGAAATCTGCCGGTCTCTTATAAAAGAGCCGGCAGGAAAAAAGACAGTATTCTAGTTCCGGTCCACGTTGGCCGCAAAGGCCAGTGTGCAATCCTTCGGCGCGCGTCTGTGGTCACAGTGGTATGCATACACTTCATACTTTTCCGCCAGCCTCATCAGATCCTTGTAATAGCTGTGGCCTGACCTTTCGATAAAAGTCGTCTCGTGCAGGACAAGAATATCCTTTTTATCCATACCCGGATTATACTTCAGCACCCACTCAAGAAATCTCTCGGAAGCGCTGACATCCCCGATGTCTCCCGAATAATAGACGAACCTCCGGCCGATCCTGAAGGTATAGGCATAAGAAACGATCCGATTGGAGTGAAGCCCCGTCGTCTCGAAATAGCCTACTCCGGGGGCATCCCTCAGATCGACGAACTCCACATATTTGCTGTAATCTGACATAAAAAAGGAGAAATAATCCGTCAGATATCTTCGAAAACTGTCGTCCGGTATAATGATCTTGCATCGAAGGTTCTTCTGGTACCGCAGATAAAGCAGCAGCGGATGCAGGGAACCGACGTGGTCTCCGTGCAGGTGGGTGATCATCAGGTACTCCACCTCATCGATCATTTTACTTTTAATAAGCCTTTCATAGTTGGCATATCCACAGTCAACGAGTACATTTCCGAACGACATCCTGACCAGCACAGAGGAATTACCGAGGTCAAAAGATCTCATATTTCCGGTCCCTGCAAATTGTATTCTTCCGTTCAGCATGTATGTATTCTCCGTCTCTTGAGATTCAGTAATTCACCAGTCGCCTGTATATAAGGATACCACAAATATTTTATTTCATGAACAGTATTCATTATTTTGCTTTATTCTTTAAGAACGGGTCACAAACATGTATAATAGGAAGATAAAAGAAAAAGAGAAGGTCAGCCATGTTTGCCGAATTATTATCCAACAGAGTCATCATTTCCGGTCTGATCGGCTGGGCCAGCGCTCAGATCCTGAAGACCATCATCTATGCCATCGTGAACCGCAAGGTGGACTTATCAAGACTGGTCGGTGACGGCGGAATGCCCAGCGCTCATTCCTCCACCGTGGTCAGTCTCACTGTAGCCATCGCATTTGAATGCGGTCTGTCCTCTCCGATTTTCGCGCTCTCCGCGATATTTGCCTTTATAACAATGCACGACGCATCCGGAGTAAGGCTTGAAACGGGAAAGCAGGCCAAAGCGATCAACGATATATTCGTTCTGCTCGCAGATCTCGTGGAGGATATTAAGACACCCGAGCAGAAACTGAAGGAATTTGTCGGACACACCAAGCTGCAGGTCATTATGGGCGGACTGCTCGGATTTATCGTGACGCTCACCTCCTACTTACTAATTTGATTGCGGCCCGCAATAAGCAAGGTGCTTCACGGCAATTATTCATTTAAAAAAGACACAGATATTTAACAGGCGGTGATTAAAATCATGGAAGCCGATATTCGACATCAGCAATATACTTTGTTTTACAGCGGGATGGCAGTCCTGTTCTTTGGTATCTGGGGAATTCTCAAGCTCTGCATAAAATTCTACCATAATCCGATCACAATAGATCCGGAACTGCTGGATCCCGGAGAAGACGCGCAGTTCGCGCTCCTACTTCTGATCCTTCTTTACGTTGCGGTCATAGCAATTGATTCCATCATACGGCTCTATATAGGACTGTGCGCTGTAAGCGAAGGCAGAGGCAGATGGAAACATTCCGTCTATCTGGTCATAACTGCCGTTTACCTGATTGTAAATATCCTTTTGTCATACAGCACCCTGGTAGACATCTTCGACTGGGATATGTTTGTTAAAGATCCGCATTTCTTTGAAGAGACTTTAACAACGACCATCATTGATCTGTCATGCAATCTTACCTTTGTGCTGATTCTGATCGCCTCCGTTAAGCTGCGGTATCTGGCGAAGAAGAGCCGTGACCAGAACGCAGAAAGTAATAAGACGGTCACCGGAAACAACTGACGGAGAAAGCAATATGCAGGAAGATTTTCACTATTATGCAACATATTGTGCTGCATATCTGGCAGGATACTCCCACGAGGAGAGCCTGACGATCGCGTATGCGGCTCAGTTCGTGGACTGCTGTTCCGTCTCGCTCATCCAAAAACTGGGGGGACCGAAAGCCGCGGCCACTACTCAGACACAGATCGAACTCGTCGATATCAGGACCGATCTGACAGGGCTTCAGAACATCACGCGGATCTGGTCCTCTTTTCATTTTCTGCCTGCGAAGCTGGACGAGAAGTATCCGAAGCACCGCAGCCGAAGATGGCTCAATAAATACCGGCTGATATGCGATACGAACAGCCCGCTGCTTACCGATACAGTCACGATCGTAAAAGATAAG
Source organism: Lachnospiraceae bacterium (assembly GCA_003446335.1). The sequence goes on from DMAZ01000123.1 coordinate 4,023, forward strand.
GGCCTGGAAGCGTGCGGTCTGGCCATGCACGTTCTGGCGGATACATGGGCGCACAGATATTTCGCGGGGACCCCTTCTTTCGTTATCAACAACGTGACAGGCTTCTGCGAAGTCTGCACGGAGAACGGCGGGCAGACAGAGAAGCGGATCAGCTTCGCGCACAATCCGACTGCCCCGGATGATTTTGAAGCACGCAAATACACCAACACCATCTATCAGGGTGAGGAGAACTCGATCATGAACCTCGGGCACGGCCG
>DMAZ01000136.1 GCA_003446335.1 Lachnospiraceae bacterium
GGTAGAGCACTTGACTTTTAATCAAGTTGTCCGGGGTTCGAGTCCCCGATGCTTCATACATTTCTCATAGCTGCAGCTTATGAGTGACAAATGAATATCGTTCTTCGAAAACGCAGACAGAATCATCACGCATCGCGCGTAAGAGACTGGATGCGTTTTCCTTTCATATGATTCATGTCATGGCATTTACTTGAAGGCAATTAATCTGATATAATAGTTTCGATCATTTCTCAGGTGAAGAAGAATATAGCAGGATGGTGATCATAATATCAGATGTTGATATACATCAGATGATTTGATAATTGAATGATAATACAGATAAAAGATGATAAATAAATAAGGGGAGTTTTATGAGACCGGAAGAAAGAGATCAGGATGAATACAGAAAAGACAGAAAAGCCAGAAAAGCGAAAGAGAGGGCTTTAAAACGCAAGATTCTGATGATCATTTCGTCTATTGTGATTATTCTCGCGATCATCATTGTCCTGATTCTTGTGGTATTGCTGAAGGGAAAAATTGATGCGGAGAAGAACCAGATTGACAGTGAAGCGGTAGCGAGTCTGTCTATGACATATGTCGGGGAGAAAACGGAAACCGATTCTTCTAATGAAAATATAACCTCTGTTTCTTCGGATTCTTCAACCGACAATTCGACAAAGGATCTTGGACCGGTTCCCTCCATCGATACCAGTACTCTTTCCAGCCCGGATGTCTATATGATTCGTGTCGAGGATAACGCACCGGTAATCGACCAGAACAGTACGGCTCGAATCTATCCGGCATCCATGACAAAGATCATGACAGTACTTGTCGCTATCGAAAATATTGATGATCTGAGTGCTACCTACACCTTTGACGGAACCGAGTTTAATGCCGCATATGCGCAGGGGGCTGCAACGGCGGGCTTTGAGGCCGGAGAGACCGTACCGCTTCTGGACATCCTGTACGGAATCATGCTTCCGTCCGGCGCAGATGCCTGCTATGCGGTCTGTAATTATGTAGCAGGGTCAGAGGCTGACTTTGTTACGTTGATGAACCAGAAGGCACAGGAGATCGGTATGACAGCGACGAATTTTGCGAATGCAACCGGTCTTCAGGATGAAAATCATTACTCCACCTGCCAGGATATGGCGAAGTTACTGGAATACGCGGTGAAGAATGATACGTTCAAGACTATTTTTTCGACACATATCTACACAACAAAGGCAACATCTGTTCATAGCGCGGGAATCGCGCTGAGCAGCACGACGTTTATCAATCTTCCTTCATCTACACTGGATAACGGTACCACAATTATCGGAGGAAAGACTGGGTATACAGACGAAGCTGGTCATTGCCTTGCCAGTCTTGCAAAGGATGCAAACGGAGCAGAATACATACTGGTCACCGCCGGTGCTGCGGGAGACGCGAACGCAACGCCTCATATCACAGATGCTGTGACCGTGTACAGTCAGCTCCCTTCCGCGTAAGCGGCACGGAAGTACTCATACCTGCTCAGTACAGGCACTTTTTTGACAAATGTTGATAAGTTGACAAATTTGTGGATAACATATGGATAATGTTGATAAATTATGTTTTACATACATGCTTCGGTGTGCGGACGGATCATTGTATACCGGGTGGACGAATGATCTGAAGAAACGGGTAAAAACACATAAGACGGGAAAGGGCGGAAGATATACGCACAGTCATCTCCCAGTGGAGCTGGCGTATTATGAAACCTTTGAGACCAGAACAGAAGCCATGCGCAGAGAGGTGGAATTGAAGCAGCTGTCAAAAGCAGAAAAGGAAGACCTCGTGAAGGACTTTCCGGTTGACAGGATATATATAATGGATGACTAGCATGTTATATGAGATTTTGCGCAGATCAAAAAAACAGCCACATACTGTGGCTGTTTTTTTGATGGAATACTTTCAGATGAAAAGACCATTAAAACCGGAACTCCTGGGATGCTGCAGGCAATACATCCGTACGAAACGTTCATAAGTGCCTGCACTGCCGGCAGAATCCGGAATCAGTTCAGTTTGATTCCTTTCAGAAGAGATCCAAGATTTGTGGAGATATCCTCGGACTTCGGAAGCTTGTAATCCTTCGGAGCAGCTTCTCTGCTGTCATTCCTGTCGTCTCCGCCTTCCTCCAGTGCCTTCATGGAAAGACTGAGCTTACCGTCTTTAACGGCGATAACCTTAACCTTTACCTCCTGTCCGGGCTGAAGAACATCCTCTACGGATTTGATTCTCTTGCGGGAGATCTGTGAGATATGAACAAGACCGGAGAGACCGTCTCCAAGATCGATGAACGCGCCGTAAGACTGAATATTCTCAACCTTTCCATCCAGAACGGTTCCAACCTCAATTGCGTTGATACGTGCCTTTCTTTCCTCATTCTGCTTTGCGCGAAGCGGTTCGACAGCAGAGAGGATCAGACGTCCCTTCTGTTCATCAATTTCACGGACAATTACCTGAATTTCCTTGCCGAGATAAGCATTCAGGTCATCGACATGTCCGAGTGCAAGGCGGGACGCCGGAATAAATCCGCGGACACCTTCAACATTGGAGATAACACCTTTATTGACTACACCGTCAACCGTGACGGTAAGGGGAGTTTTCTCTGTCTGATACTCTTTTAATTTTTCCCAGTTCGCTTCTCCCTCATCTTTAAAAGATGTGAAGGAGTCATCGACTGCTTTGGAAAAATCTTCCATGGTCATGTTCTCATCTGCCATAATACAATCACCTCATATTTAAAATTATAGAATTTACTGTCGTCAGATTCTAAAAAAATCTCCGAATTCTGGCAAATCCTTTTACCAGTATAACATAGAATTGCACATGCGGAAAGTTAAAACTTTACCGTAAATTGAATCAATGGTATAGTTATTCGGAAGGTATGTCGCATGATATTGCTTTGATTTACGCGAACAGTGAGCCGCAGCCGAATGCGAAGTATTCGTGTGCGGCGAGCGTCGCGATAGCGGGATAAAACTCGCGCAGCGTGTTTTATCTCGTTGCCGGAATCCGCGAATTGTTGTAAAATATACAGGATCTGGCGTTATGCACAGTGTCGTGGCCGTATTCGTGATGCAGCCAGTATGGCACTGCATGATATATTGTAGGGCATTGGATGATACCGTATATCGATACCCGGAACAGGATGCCGGAATAAGAGTCGGCCCGTATCTCGT
>DMAZ01000244.1 GCA_003446335.1 Lachnospiraceae bacterium
TACGGTATTACCATGCAGGAGAAGGGTGTCTCGGCCATGGTCTCTGTAAATCTGATCGAGGATAAACTTTCATCATAAAAGGCATTAACGGAGGAGAGTATGGGATTTTTTGACAAGCTGGTAAAAGGTCTCACGAAAACAAGGGATAATGTTTCGACCAATGTGAACCAGGTCTTCTCATCGTACGATAAGATCGATGACGAATTCTATGAGGATCTTGAAGAAATCATGATCATGTCCGACATGGGCATCCGAACGACAGACGAGATCATTGAGAATCTTAAGAAAAAGGTAAAAGAGCAGCATATAAGAAGTGCTCAGGAGTGCAAAGAGCTGCTGAAAGATACAATAAAGGAACAGATGAGGGTGAACGATTCTGATTTTGCGTTTGAGAATCAGAAAACGGTTCTTCTCATGATCGGAATTAACGGAGTCGGGAAAACGACAACAGTCGGTAAGCTTGCCAATCTCTATCGGACGATGGGGAAAAAGGTCCTGATCGCGGCAGCGGATACTTTCCGTGCGGGCGCAATTGAACAGCTGGTCGTATGGGCGCAGAGGGCTAAGGTCCCGATCATCACCGGACCGGAAGGCGGTGATCCGGGTGCGGTCGTCTATGATGCTATTCAGTCTGCCAAGGCGAGAGATACGGACATGCTCATTATTGATACGGCAGGACGACTTCACAACAAAAAGAATCTCATGAAAGAGATGAGCAAGATTTATAAGATCCTTGCGAGAGAATATGGCTTTGCTCATATTGAGACCCTTCTTGTTCTGGATGGTACGACCGGTCAGAATGCGCTTCAGCAGGCAAGGGAATTCGAGGAGACGACCGCGATCACCGGTATTGTCCTGACGAAACTCGATGGCACTGCTAAAGGCGGTGTCGCAATTGCGATACAGTCTGAACTTGGCTTCCCGGTCAAGTATATTGGCGTAGGGGAAGGAATTGATGACATGCAGAGATTTAATTCAGACGAATTCGTAGACGCACTTTTTGCGGAAGAGGAATAAAGTAGTACATTTATGGAAAACAGACAGGAAAACAAGATGGGTGTAATGCCTGTCAAAAAACTGATCATCACCATGTCGCTTCCGATGATGGCTTCAATGCTTGTACAGGCACTCTACAACATCGTGGACAGCATATTCGTCGCCCGGCTCAGTGAGGAGGCTCTTACATCTGTAACGCTTGCTTTTCCTCTTCAGAATATGATGATCGCAGTTGCTTCGGGAACAGGTGTCGGTGTAAACGCGCTGCTCTCCAAGGCTTTGGGGGAGAAGAAATTCGAACGCTCCGATAAAGCGGCCAATATGGCCATTTTACTGTCGTTCTGCAATTATATTTTATTTCTTCTGATCAGCCTTCTCGTCGCCGGACCTTTTATATACAGTCAGACGCAGGACCCGGTCGTAGCCGGAGAAGGCATAACGTATTTAAAGATCGTTACCGGTCTTTCTATGGGTCTTATGTGCCAGGTCATGTTCGAGCGCCTGCTCCAGTCGACCGGTCGGACTGTTTACAGTATGATCAGCCAGATGACCGGTGCGATTATTAACATCATTCTGGATCCGATCATGATTTTCGGCTATTTCGGAATGCCGGCATTCGGTGTCGCAGGGGCGGCTTATGCGACCGTAATAGGACAGAGTGCAGCCGCGCTTATCGGACTTATTTTGAATATCCGGTATAACAGTGATATCAGATTTTCTCTGAAATCCGTCATGAGCCCGGACCGGAGGATCATAGGGCACATATATCAGGTAGGTGTTCCGTCCATTTTGATGATGTCGATCGGATCCCTTATGACGTATCTGATGAACCGCATCCTGATCACCTTCTCCAATACGGCCACGGCTGTTTTTGGCGTTTACTTTAAGCTGCAGAGCTTCTTCTTTATGCCTGTTTTCGGATTGAATAACGGTCTGATCCCTGTCCTCGCGTATAACTATGGGGCAAGAAAGAAAGACAGAATAGATGAAGCCCTGAAATTCTCCATGATCCTGGCTGTTTCCATTATGTTGATCGGCACGCTTCTGTTCCATCTGATGCCGGAAAAACTGCTGGAGCTGTTCAATGCGCAGGAAGACATGATAGAGATCGGTGTGCCTGCTCTCAGAATAATCAGTCTTAACTTCCCGATCGCGGCGACGTGTATCGTGATGGGATCTATTTTTCAGGCTTTCTCAAGAAGCATTTATTCGTTGATCGTATCGATCGCCAGACAGATCATCGTTCTGATCCCTGTCGCCTGGCTGCTCTCCAGGACCGGTGTCGTGACGAATGTCTGGTGGGCGTTTCCGATCGCGGAGATCGTTTCGCTCATTCTGTCCGTCTTTTATTTCAGAAAGCTTTACGGTGAGGTCGTAGGGCCTATGTGAGTACGTTTTAATCGTATATTTCTCAATAAAACTAAGCTCTGATGAATAATAAAAAACTTCCCGCTTCATTTCGAAGGTCCGGTCGTAATCATAAGATTTCTATCGATTCATGATAAGACTGTTCGAAAATGAAATATGGGAAGTTTTTGTTTTTCTTTTATTCTATTCAGCCCAGAACAGCTTTTGCTATATCCGCTCCCGATTTTGCGTCTTTGGAGTAGAAATCCGCACCGATTTTTCTGGCATAATCCTCCGTGAGCACAGCCCCGCCGACCATGATCCTGCAGTTTACGTTGTGATCGCGAAGGAGCCGGATCGTCTCCTCCATGGAGCCGAGAGTCGTCGTCATGAGGGCGGAGAGACCCACAAGCCTTACATCCTGCTCAACAGCTGTTTCCAGGATCAGCTGAGGATCGACGTCTTTGCCGAGGTCTATGACCTCGTAGCCGTAATTCTCGAGAATGACTTTCACGATATTCTTTCCGATATCATGGATATCTCCCTTGACCGTTGCCAGAATGATTTTCCCTTTGGTATTTGAAACAGTTCCGCTCTCGGCAAGTTTGGTCCGGATCACATCAAAACATTCTTTTGCGACATCTGCCGCCAGGATCAGCTGCGGCAGAAAGATTTTTCCTTTTTCGAACCGCTCGCCGATAACATCCAATGCCGGAATGAGAATTTCATTTATAATGTTCATGGCCTCAGTTTGGTCGAGAAGTCCTGCAGTCAGTACCCGTCCTTCTTTTTTCATACCTGTTTCCATCGCTTTCAGAATGCCGGCTCCTTCGGGCGTGGCCAGTCCGGATGCGATGTTTTCTTCTGCCGGGATCCCTTTCCTGCCGCTCTTTTCGGCGAGCGTGTGCCGTTCGGGTATGTCTCCGTCGGAATCCGGAACGACTGCTGCAAGAGTATTCTTCAGAAAGGCATTTCTTGCCTCAGCCAGTGCCTTACAGCTTTCGCAAGTGCAGTCTGTGGGGTGACCTGCGGGAGCGGACAGTATGGAAGAATAGGTCTGTTTCAGAGAGCTGAGCTCTGTCTGGGATGTCCTCAACGCTTCCTTCGTTCTCTTCAAAGTCTGCGTTTCCGGCTCATGTTCCTGAGAATAGGCAATGTAATCAAGAGAATTGACATCTTTTCCCGACAGGACCTTGTATGCTTTGAATGCCCACATCATCGACGGGAGATTGGGATTCATGATCGGAAGATCAAGTCCGGCATTCAGTGCCATTGTGAGGAAGGACGTGTTGATCGTGAGTCGGTTCGGGAGACCGAACGAGATGTTCGACACACCGAGGACCGTCGATAGTCCGAGCTCTGTCTTCACGCGGTGCACAGCCTTCAATGTTTCCGCTGCGGCAGCCTGTTCTGCCGAGACGGTGAGAACGAGACAGTCTATAAAGATATTCTCCTTCTTTATTCCGTAGGAGAGAGCTTTGTTCATGATTTTTTCCGCGATCCTGAATCGTCCTTCTGCTGTTTTGGGTATGCCGTTCTCATCCAGAGTGAGACCGACAACAGAAGCACCGTATCTGGCTATGAGCGGAAGGATCCGGTCCATTACGGCTTCTTCACCGTTCACCGAATTGACGATCGGCTTACCGTTATAGACACGAAGAGCAGCTTCAAGAACTTCAGGTTTGGTCGAATCGATCTGCAGCGGCACATCGATGACGGACTGGATCGCCATGATCGTTTTGACCATCATTTCCTTTTCATCTATGCCGGGCGCTCCCACGTTGACATCTAGTATATCGGCTCCTGCTTCGACCTGCTCAATGGCCTGACCGAGAATGTAATCCATGTCTCCCTCTGTAAGAGCCTGTTTAAAGCGCTTTTTACCGGTCGGGTTGATACGCTCGCCGATTACGCGCGGTTCATTGATGACTATGGTCTTAAGAGGCGTACATACAGCAGGTGTGTCAATGTGCTCCGGATTCCTGCCGCAGTCTGTATGATCGGCATGAAGCATTTCGGCCAGTTTCCGTATATATTCCGGATTTGTTCCGCAGCATCCTCCAAGAATACGGACTCCGCAGGGAAGCATCTGCTTTGTGACTTCCGCAAATTCATCCGGAAGAACATTGTAGGTATTGGTCACCGGATCCGGCAGCCCCGCATTTGGTTTCACAATGATCGGAATCGTTGTCCAACGCGAAATCTCCCGCACGATCGGAATAAGATCCCTGGGTCCGAGAGAACAGTTGACGCCGAGCGCGTCGACACCGAGTCCTTCCATTGTAAGGCACATTGAAGAGACGGAACATCCTGTGAAAGTGCGCATGTTCTCTTCAAAGGTCATGGTGACAAATACCGGCATGGCGGAGTTTTCCTTTGCTGCCAGAACGGCAGCTTTCGCCTCATAGAGATCGGTCATGGTCTCTATGACTATCAGATCGGCTCCGGCATCCCGCCCGGATTCCACCATTTCCCGGAAGATATCGTAGGCATCTTCGAAGGAGAGCGAACCGGTCGGCCAGAGAAGCTGACCGATGGGTCCGATGTCAAGTGCAACGAGAGTGTCCGTGCCCTCTGCGGCTTCTCTTGCGTTTCCGATTGCAGAACGAATAAGCTCATCCACAGAGAAACCGGAGTCGGCCATCTTAAAGCGGTTGGCTCCGAATGTATTTGCATAAACGATCTGAGAGCCGGCACTGATATATTGGCGGTGTATGTCAATGATCCATTCAGGCTTCAGAATGTTGAGCGTCTCGGGAATCGTTCCGAGAGCCATGCCTTTTTGCTGAAGCATGGTGCCCATGCCGCCATCGAGGATCGTATAACGATTTTCCAATAATTCTTTTACAGTCATATAGAATCCCTGCCTTTCGATTTCTCACTGACTTGAACTACCCACATGCAGTCATGCCTGACAGCTGGTCCCGGATCTTCTGAAACTGCAGCTGTCGCGAAGCGTACAGATTGCACATGTTTTGCGTTCCCCGGGCCCGATTTTCTCTCCAAGCCCTATCACACAGGTGACAGATTTCGAGGGGGTCAGCATAAGTGCTGGACTCACGCATACCCCGATTCTTTTTGGCGCATCCAGGATATCCAGAAATGTTCCCTGATATTTCAGAGGAAAATCTCCGTAACCGAGCCCGAACCTCCAGGTATGCTGCATGCCCGGAAAAGACCGGAGGATTTCGGACTCCGCCTTATCACAGACCTGCTCCACTGCAGCTGACGCGAGAGCATCGATCATCATTGCCTCCGCCATTCCGGTCAGCTGTCTTCGGCGGATCAGCCTGTCGACACGTTCGGAAAGTGTCGCGCAAAGGAGAATGATCTGTGTACATCCCGAGAGATGCGCTTTTATGGACTTACCTTCCAGACAGAAGGAGGATCCGGGAATCTGTCCGTTTTCAAGCGGAAAAACGCGATAAATATACCTGCAGTCCAGTTCCTTTATCAGATCCGTCTCACATCTGTCGAGGAGAACTGATGAGACAGCATCCGGGTCGGACTTATAGCCAAGATAGCGCAGCGCTTCGCTTTTATTAATTTCAGTGAGAGTAATTTTTCCGATATTCATAATGGTTATGATACTATAACATCGAATTAAAAACCATAGTCAAGTAAAAAGCCGTCCGATCAAGCAGGAAAAACCTGCCGTCGAACGGCTTTCTTTTCTTTAGTTCTGGTTATTCATCCGCTTTTCAGCGGTCGTAAGCATCAGCTTGATCCTGTTCAGCTGGTTGACTTCGGAGGCACCCGGATCGTAGTCGACCGCGGCTATATTGGCCTCAGGATATCTGTTCCGCAGTTCCTTGATCACGCCCTTCCCGACGATGTGGTTCGGCAGGCATGCGAACGGCTGGATGCATACGATGTTCGGCACACCCGCCTGAATAAGTTCAAGCATCTCACCGGTAAGGAACCAACCTTCTCCTGTCTGGTTGCCGGTCGAGGCGATTGGGGACGCCATCTTGGCCAGCTGCTCAATATCTGCTGAAGGAGTAAAATGTTTGCTCTTGGCATATTCCCTGTTCGCTGCGGCACGAAGTTTCGTTACTGCCCAGATGCCCACATTTGTTGCAAGTTTTGTCTTCTTGGCAAATCCGAGATTCTCGACCTTGAAATTCAAGTTGTAGAACGAATAGTTGAAGAAATCGATCAGATCAGGTACGACAGCCTCCGCTCCCTCTTTTTCCAGAAGTTCAACAAGATGATTGTTGGCGGCCGGGGAGAATTTGACAAGTATTTCCCCGACGATACCGACTCTCGGCTTCTTTTCATCCGTGATCGGGAGATTATCAAAGTCTCGTATGATCTCACGGCACAGAACGTAGAATTCCGGCAGAGAACAGTGCTTTTTTTTCAAATACCTGACACAGACCGCATTCCACTGCTCATATTTCCTGTTGGCAGAACCTTTCACCCGCTCATATGGCCTCATGCGGTACAGGCATTTCATCAGAATATCGCCGAGTACGACGGAATAGGCCAGACGCGTGAGAGTAGGCAGTGTGATCTTAAATCCGGGCTGCGGTTCAAATCCGTTGAAGTTCAGGGAGAGGACAGGAACATATTCCAGCCCGGCCTTCTTCAGAGCTCTTCGAATAAAGCCGATATAGTTCGATGCGCGGCATCCGCCGCCTGTCTGGGACATGACGACAGCTACTTTGTGCGTATCATACTTGCCGGACAACAGGGCATCCATGATCTGCCCGATGACGAGCAGAGACGGATAGCAGGCATCGTTATTGACGTACTTGAGACCCATGTCGATTGCATGGCGGTTGTCATTGGAAAGAACTTCGAGATGAAAACCGCCTGCGTTGAAAGCAGGTTCAAGCAGTCTGAAGTGGATCGGTGACATCTGAGGACAAAGGATCGTGTATTCCTCGCGCATTTTCTCGGTAAAAATCATACGCTTGAATTCGGAGGAGATGATCTTTCTCGGACTTGCGTCGCCG
>DMAZ01000080.1 GCA_003446335.1 Lachnospiraceae bacterium
TCTTTCACTGCAGCCTCTTCCACAGCAGCTTCTTTCACTGCAGCCTCTTTCACTGCAGTTTTTTTAGCTGCAGCTGTTTTAGCTGACGCCTTTTTCGGAGCAGCTTTCTTAGCTGTAGTTGATTTAGCTGGCGTTTTTTTCGGAGCAGCTTTCTTTGATGCAGGTTTTTTCGGGGCAGTTTTCTCTTCTGTCGTTGCCTTTACTGCAGCTGTCTTCTCTGTACTTTCCTTCTCAGCAATTTTATTGTTTGTTTTCTTTGCAGCCATCTTTTTCTCTCCTTTAGATTTTGGCATACCACAATTTCTTTCTTTATTCATTATATATTTATTTGGCCGGATAAATCAATTACAGAGATTCTTTTATTCTTACATATGCGCAAGGATCGTCAGGAAAACCGTTAACTTATAAAAGAGCCCTGCATTTGGCTGCTGATGCTGCCAATGCAAAGCTCTTTTTTCGTTTCCAGGAGGATGGAGCTCTTTCCTTCTCACGCTGATGTACCGACTGGAGATTCTATGCTCTCATAAGCATGTTCCAGATCACATCACATTTCTTATATCCGGCACGCTCTGCCTTTGACAGAAACTCTCTCGCTCTGTTCAGATCTCCCATCTTTCCTATGCACAGTGCATAATTTGCGTAAGTAATACCAAGCATACTTCTGGATTCGTGATTGTTCATCGATTCCAGCCGGGTGATTTCTCCCTGAAAGTATTGATCTGCCTTTTCATACTCCCCTAAATAGTAATAGGCAACAGCTATGTTCGTACCGATCGAGAGGTCATTCGGGTCTACTTTTGCAGATCGGAAATAGTAATCCAGTGCAGCGTTATAATCTCCCACATGACGGTAAGCCCGACCGATACGATTCAGAAGAACTGCATTACCCGAATCTATAGATAATCCGGACAGAAGAGTCTCCAGCTCTTTGTGATACTCTTCTTTTTCTGCATAACCTTCTGCCTGTCTGATGATTTCTTCAAGTTCCTTATCCGGATTTTTAGTCTTTTTTGTGTTCCCGGCATTCTGTGATGTGCTTCTTTCTGCATATCCTGTATTTTCCGTATAACGAGCTGTACTCCCTGCTTTTCCCCCGGGCTGCGCCGTCCGTGCCTGTTCTGTTTTTTTCTGTGCTTTCCTATCACTGATCACTTTTCCGAGAGCGGCAATACCTATGCCGGCGACAATCACAAGAATCCCGGGCCCCACTCCGATCTCCCTGTCTCGTAATCCTGCTATTCCGGTAATGACGATTACGCAGCCGATAATACTTACAAGAGATGCCAAGACAGAGTTTCTATACCAAAAAATCATATTAATTTCCTCCTGATTCAGGGACCCCTTCTCCTCTCTCCACCTCTGCGTCGTAGAGGTGAGAGCCTTCTTAATATCTATACAATATAATAATTCTTATACTCTTTGTAAGCAAGTCCCCAGCCTTTTACATAATCCAAATTCGATATAAAAATCGGAAAGAATGGTATATAAATTACAAAATCCCCTGCCGGGACATTTCTCTCAGCAGAGGATTTCCTTAATTATTCGAATTCGATTGTTCCCGTCGGCTTCGGAGTCAGATCATAAAGCACACGGTTAATACCCGGCACCTCACTCGTGATCCTCTGTGTGATCCTGTCGAGAACTTCCCAGTCAACATGCTCGATTGTAGCAGTCATGGCATCCTTCGTGTTGACCGCACGGATGATTGCCGGCCACTCCCATGCGCGCTTGCCGTCCTTGATTCCGGTGGACTTGAAATCCGGAACGACCGTGAAATACTGCCATACCTTGCCTGCAAGACCGGCCTTCTCGAACTCCTCTCGAAGGATGGCGTCAGATTCACGCAGAGCCGCGAGACGGTCACGTGTGATTGCTCCTACGCAGCGAACGCCAAGACCCGGACCCGGGAACGGCTGACGGTATACCATGTTATCCGGCAGACCAAGCTCATGGCCTACCACACGGACCTCATCCTTGAAAAGGAATTTCAGCGGCTCAACAAGCTCCAGCTTGACGTCTTCCGGAAGTCCGCCGACATTATGATGTGCCTTGATGCCATCACTCTCAAGAATGTCCGGATAAATTGTTCCCTGGCCAAGGAAACCGATATTCGTAAGCTTAGCAGCCTCTTCATCGAAAACTTCGATGAACTCACCGCCGATGATCTTTCTCTTCTGCTCCGGATCGTCAACACCGGCCAGCTTGTCAAGGAAGCGGTCTGTTGCATCGATATAAATCAGGTTGGCACCGAGCTGGTTCCTGAATACTTCAATGACCTGCTCGCTCTCGCCCTTACGCATAAGGCCGTGATTAACATGAATACATGTAAGCTGCTTTCCTACAGCCTTGATCAGCAGTGCCGCAACGACAGATGAATCTACGCCGCCCGAAAGTGCAAGCAAAACGTTTCCATCACCGATCTGTGCCTGAAGAGCCCTGACCTGCTCCTCAATAAATGCCTGTGCGAGTTCCGGCGTTGTGATGCGTTCCATTGTCTCCGGTCTCTTGTTGTCGCTCATTTTCACTCCTCTCCGGTCATATGCGTATGACCCGGTCAAATAAAAACATTACAATTTTGCTTTTGCGGATTGTAACACTTTTTATACAGCTCTTCAATAAGGAAGATGATTTTTTTGACGCAGCATCCGGGTCTTCCTGCAGGATTGCACGGAAGATCATCCGAAATCACTTCAGCATCTCCACAGAAAATCCATGAAAATC
>DMAZ01000222.1:0-2470 GCA_003446335.1 Lachnospiraceae bacterium
TCCTCCGCGTTTCCGTGAATCAGAACTACAGGTCTTCCCTCTCCCGCAGCTGCGTAATGCAGGCGTATACCATTTACATCCAAAGCAAGATCTGCATCATATTTTTTCATTCCCGTTTTCCCCGTCTTCATGCAGAAAATCTGTTAACAGCAGCTTCATTTTAGATTCAGATATCATATATTTTCGAGTACTTTTCCTCCAGATAATCGAGAAAATCATCCGGCGTAAGTTCCCTCCCTGTTATATCTAAAATCCATTCACCGGGTGAAAGTCTGTCAGCCTTCTTCCATACATGCTCTGCCATCCAGTCATTGATCACTGTAAAGTCGCCTTTCCGAACAGCCGCATCGACGTCGATTTCCTCCTGCATGCGGGCATAATACATTGCATTATACATGCTGCCCAGCGCATATGTCGGGAAATAGCCGAACCCGGATGTCCAGTGAACATCCTGAAGGACTCCCTCTGCATCCGAAGCGGGACGGATACCGAGATATTCTTCATACTTTTCATTCCATATCTTAGGCAGATCGTCGATCTCCACTTCCCCGGCAACAATAGCCTTCTCGATCTCATACCGGATCATAATATGAAAAACATAGGTGAATTCATCCGCTTCCGTGCGGATCAACGAGGGTCTGACAATATTCACCGCTTCATACAGTTCACGTTCCGTGACGTCTGCCACAGCATCCGGAAACAGTTCTTTTACTTTTGGATAGATAAGATGAATAAAAGCTTCCGAGCGCCCGATCACATTTTCATAGAACCTGGAGACAGATTCATGCTGTCCCAACGTTTTTCCTTCATATATATGATGGATCCAGTTCTCTTTGGGCTGGTTCTGATCGAACAGGGCATGTCCGCCTTCATGAATACTGCTGTACATACTGGACAGGAACATATTTTCATAGTAGTGTGTCGTGACACGTTCGTCATCCGGTCCCATACTGTCCGTGAAAGGATGCTCTGTTGTTGAGAATGCGCCGCGCTCAAAATCGAATCCGATCGTCTCAAGAAGATATCTCGCCATCTGTTCCTGTGCCCTCAGATCGACCGGACGTGTCAGAAAGTCTGTGCGGATTTTCTTTTCGCTTGCTTTTATGCGTCCGAGAAGCGGGACCAGCCTTGTTCTGCATTTGTCAAATACCTCATCCAGCTTCTCAGATGTCATCCCTCGTTCGTATGTATCCAGTAAGTTATCGTAAGGAACCTCCTTCTTTTCATCCATCAAGTCGATTCGGGTCAGCTCCACTTGACGCACTGCTTTAAGAGAAGGGGCAAATGCCGCAAAGTCCGATTTCTGCTTCGCCCTCAGCCAGTCAGCATAGGCCTTATTATATATTTTTGAGAATTCACGGTCCTGCTCCGGTGTGATCCTGCGAATGCGGACATCCTCACGATGCAGCTGCTCCGCCAGTGTGCGGTCGAACTCCCCGAGTTCACCCCGATGCTCGTAAAGCCATGATGCAGCCTCCAAAAAAGCGGGATTGCGATGGATCCGGAAAATCTGATTGGTCAGATATGCCGCCGTCTCACCGGCTGCTTCCATACCTTTCGGAGGACACAGAGTCTCCATGTCGAACTGTACAACATGTGCGGCGTGACTCAGATGCTCTTCCTCATCAAAGAATTTTTTCAGGCGATCCAGCATCTCTGTTGCAACCAGAAGATCTTTATGCTCAGGATGTTTCGCGAACCACTTTACCGCATAGGAACAGGTGAGTTCTGCTTTTTTTCCATCTTCTTTCAATTTTCCCGCAAGAGCTTCCATCAGTTTTCCTGCTGCTCCCTGCCCACGAAGGTCCGGATCCACAACAGTATGTGTCACATTGACCCTGCCTGTACCTGTTTCAGGAAAATCTACGTATGCTTTCATATCGCCGGCTTCATTTTCAAGCCAGATTTTATTTTCTCCATATTTTAATTCCATCTGAACTCCTTCAATATATATAATCTGATTTTATATCTTCTTAGGTATCCTGACCTCGACCTCAGTCCCCTTTCCTTCCTCTGACCGGAAAGTCAGACCATATCCGTGGCCATACAGCAGCACCAGTCGAAGATGTGTATTGGTGATGGCAATTCCCGATCCTCTCATATTCGACTCATCCGATTCCCGGATCTTTTCACTCTTAATTCTCTTCTCCGCATTATTGAGTGATTCATTCAACTGCCTGAGCTTTTCCTCCGACATACCGACGCCATCATCAGAAATCGTGAAGACGATATCTTCCTGCCGGGTCTTTCCGTTGTATTCCTCCCAGGCCATAACGACCACCGTCCCTTCACGGGTCACTTTCTCGAGAATACCGTGAAGAAGCGCATTCTCAATAACAGGCTGAAGGACCAGTTTCGGAATACTGTATTCCATGATCTCGTCCGGCACGTCTATAATAAAATCGATCTTGTCATCGAATCTCATGTTCTGCAGAAGAACGTAGAGATCAATATGCCGAAGTTCCTCTTC
>DMAZ01000222.1:2574-4903 GCA_003446335.1 Lachnospiraceae bacterium
ACAGCCTCCGATACGCCCTCTCCGCTTCCGGACAGAGCCATCCAGTTGATCATATCCAGCATATTATACAGGAAGTGCGGATTGATCTGTGCCTGCAGCGCCCGGATCTCTGTCACACGCAGCTGGTCCGCTGTCGCGGCCTGTTCTTCCATAAGGTTCTCGATCTGGCCGATCATATGATTATAGGTATGCGTGAGCTGACCGATCTCATCCCGGTCATCTGTATCCGGAAGCTTCTCCAGAGATTCACCGGGCTCATCTGTGTGACGCACCTTCATTCCGGAACTCAGGTCTGTCAGACGGGTGGTCAGAGATGTTGACAGAATAAATTCAATAAGAAGAGCAGCCGCGGTGATGAACAGATAGATCCAGAACTGGCGCAGGAGGGTCTCCTGTTCGGCAGAGGTGATTTCCGCCTCGGGAATGCATACGACAAGTCTCCAGTCCGTATCCCGAATCTCCCGATAAGCCATCAGAAGTTTCTTATCAAGGACCATGACTTCTTTGAAATCACTGTCATTTCCTATCTTTACGGGAATATCCGAATAATGAAGCTTATACAGTCCGGCTGACGCCTCGTTGGACGCAACGACGATACTGTTCCTGCTGTTCACAATATAATAGGTCGTATCCGTATTGCTCTTGCTCTGAAGCATGGTAGCCCGCAGGGATTCTTTCGAAAAATAGACAACAATGTAGCCGTCTGAAATTCCCTTCGCGTTAATGCTGCCCAGCCTTTTGATACATGCGAGAGACCCTCTGTTATGAATCTCATGATTTGTCAGATAAAAAGAAGGACACCAGAGCTGATTCAATTCCGGTCTTCCTGCAAATATACCGAACCAATAGCTTCCCTGGATTTCCGACAGATTGCTGAAGAGTTTATATCTTTCATAAAAATCATCAACAAATGCATACTTATCGCTGAGATAAATCTGTATATCCGTTACAACACCTCTGTCCTGAAAGGAATCTACCGTATTGAAGAAATCTCCGGCATAGATCGAAGTCTCATCCCGACCCAGAAAACTTTCGACATCTCCGGAATAAATCATTTGATTCAGAAACGGAAAGGAAGATATTGTCTCTGTTATAGTAGCTACCTCGTCAACAGTCGCCGAAAATGTATTTGCAGACTGTGAGATCAAAGCTTTCTCAGCAGCAAGCGTATTTTCTCTGACCGCTGATGATGCCCTCATAATAAGAACAGCGGAGATGATCAGGGTGATCGCCATAACAAGGACATTAATAACAAGAAATTTTACCCGGATCGGAAAATCTCTTCCAAGCATCTGCCACAGATTATGGCGTTTCATAATTCTCCTCCCGATTCACGCTGTTCTCTGTACTCAGACGGCGAAATACCGAAAGCCTTTCGGAATGTCTTCGAAAAATAATTACTGTCGTTGTAACCGACTATACCTGCTACTTCTACGATCTTATTTCTCGGATCATCCAGAAGGTCTCTGGCCCTCTCCATTCGATATTCCGTGATGAACTGGTTCAGGGTCATACCTGTCTCATTTTTGAACAGGGTACATATATAGGATGTCGACAGATGTGCATAGGAACTTATTTCCTTAATAGAAAGACCCGGATCGGAATAACTTCTGGCTATATAGCTCTTAATAGTATAAACCGTTTCCGATTCTCCCGTCGGTTTATTCATAGCGTCACAGACTGCCCTGATATTTTTCCGGAACAGATCGCTCAGTTCATAAACGGTATTACACGCGTTAATGTCGTTCCATACCACTCCGGAATCCAGAGAAGCGTCCGGATTTATCTGCATGGAACGACAGACACTGTGCAGCACAGAATGCAGCCGATAATACAGGTCGCGGACCTGATTCGGCAGAATATAACTGTTCTCATCGGTAAGACCGGCAAGCAGATCATCGGAAAATTTGTCAAGCGCCGCGCAGTCCCGATTTTTCAGGATCTGTCTCAATTCATTCTCGTAGTCGCTCTCATTTAAGGATCTGAAGGTTATCTTTTCAGAGACCTGCCCGCTGGAATAATACGTATTCACCGGCTGAAAGAAAACAGTCTGAAGTTTAATGACCGCGGATTCATAAGATTCATGAAGATTCCTGTAATCCCGTACCTGCTTCCCGATGATCACATGGAAGCTTCTCAATACACCCATAAGCTCTTCCACAATTCTCTGCCCAAAGTAATTCATCTGCCTGTCAGACACTTCCCGCCTGGCAAAAATCTGAAAAATATAAAGTGGGCTTCTGAATGTATAGAGTCTCTCAAGAGACATATTTTCAAACAGAGGAGCAAGCTTTCTATCGATCACCTGTGCATTGGTCGCCGTGGTCAT
>DMAZ01000222.1:5023-5578 GCA_003446335.1 Lachnospiraceae bacterium
ATTCGGAACCATGACGGTTCCGGATTCAGATTGTTCCTCTGCTCAGGATACTGTGTGAGTTCAAAGGCGACCGCGTATTTAGTCTGTGTGCGGTTCCTGTTTTCATTTTCGACCCTGACAACAGCTTCCCTCAGAGCGGCCGTTATTTCGTCCAGATTGATCGGTTTCTCCACGTAGCTCACAGCGCGCAGACGGATCGCCGCTTTCAGGTATTCTTTGTCAGAATATCCGCTCATTATTACAATAGACGATTCCGGGCACAGCTGCTGTATCTGTTCCGCCATCTGAATTCCGTTCATTCTGGGCATACGCACGTCAGTCAGAATGACATCCGGGCGGAACTGTCTTCCGAGTTCAAGGCCGTGCATCCCGTCAACCGCACAGCGCACGTCGGTAAATCCCAGTCCTGTCCAGTTAATTTTATCTCTGAGGCCTTCACGCGTCAGTTTCTCATCATCTACTATTAAAACTTTCATATCTTTTTTCTATATCCTGGTGCTTTTCAAGAACGCCTCGGCGTCCTTGCCGCGACATGCGCGGCGCCAAGGCGCCTTC
>DMAZ01000222.1:5621-12366 GCA_003446335.1 Lachnospiraceae bacterium
GCGCCAAGGCGCCTTCCACTGCGCACGTCTGCGATCCGCCGGAGGCTTTTATTGTACTTTATACTCCTGTAAAACGCTTATTTTTCCGAATATTTCTTCTATCGGTCATAAATTCTGCCACGAAGATTATATCATACAGATAAAAAGAAATTCCCCTATTTCGAACAAATTTCCCCTAATTTGAAAAATCCTCCTTTTTTATAATATTTATAGATTCGAAAGGAGGGAGTACCCGTGTCAGAAGATTTAATTCTTGAGCTTAGAGGAATAACAAAGATTTTCCCGGGCGTCAAGGCGCTGAATAACGTGCAGTTCAAACTGCGTCGCGGTGAGGTGCATGCGCTGATGGGAGAGAACGGTGCCGGTAAGTCGACCTTCATCAAAGTCATCACCGGTGTCCATGCTGCCGAGGAAGGACAAATGTTCCTGAACGGCGAGGAAGTACATTTCAAAGGTACCCAGGATGCACAGGCCGCAGGTATCGCGGCAGTTTATCAGATTCCGACTTCTTATCCGGAACTGACCGTGACCGAAAACATTTTCATCGGACATGAAATCATTAAGAACGGTCTTATTCAGTGGAATGAGATGAATCATGAAGCCGAAAAGCTTCTCTCCAGACTGCATGCCACCTTCAAGGTGACAGAGGAAGTCGGCGCTCTGACGATCGCACAGCAGCAGATGGTCGAGATTGCAAAAGCACTTTCTACAAACGCAAAGATCATCATTCTCGATGAGCCTACCGCTGCTCTGACCGCAAATGAGTCTGAGGAGCTTTATCAGATCGTAGATGAACTCCATGAACAGGGCGTTTCCGTAATCTTTATCTCCCATCGTATGGAAGATATGTACCGCCTTGCACAGCGTGTCACCGTATTCCGTGATTCCCAGTACGTCGGAACTTATGATGTTGACGGAATCACCGAAGCAGAACTGATCAAAGCCATGGTCGGCCGTGAAATTACAGAAATGTATCCGAAGCCGCAGGTAGAGATCGGAAAAGAACTCTTCCGTCTTGAGAATCTCTCAAGAACAGGTTATTTCAAGAACGTATCCCTGAATGTCCATGCAGGAGAAATTATCGGTCTTACCGGTCTGGTCGGTGCCGGACGTACCGAGACATTCCAGTGTGTCTGCGGTATCGAGAAAGCTGATTCCGGAAAGATCATTCTGGATGGCAGGGAACTGAAGATCAGACGTCCTAAAGACGCAATGAAAGCCGGTCTTATCCTTCTCCCGGAAGACAGAAGACGTCAGGGCCTTATCATGAGCTGGGGCCTCGGAGACAATGTCACTCTTCCGATCCAGGATGAACTTGCCAAAGGATTTTTCAACGATATCCAGAAAGAGCGCGAACTGTCAAAGCAGTATCTGGAAGATGTCGATACGAAAGCCGTTTCGATCTTCGATAAAGCCAGCACTCTTTCAGGCGGTAATCAGCAGAAAGTCGTTGTTGCGAAAGCTCTTGCCCAGAAGAATATGAAGATCGTCATCATGGATGAGCCGACAAAGGGTGTCGACGTAGGTGCCAAGGCAGAAATCTATGCGATCATGGGCGAACTCGCAAAGAAAGGTTACGGAATCATCCTGATCTCATCCGATATGCCGGAAGTACTGGGAATGAGCGACCGTATCTATGTTATGTGCAAAGGTCGTGTGACCGGATGCCTGGATATCAAGGAAGCTACACAGGAAAAGATCCTCGAACTTGCTATGGAACAGACAGGAAGGGAGGTATAAGAGAGCGATGAAAAATAAAGAATCCCTGTTGAAAAAAATAACGGGCTCACGTGAGGCCAGTCTTGTCATCGTCCTGGTCGTGCTCTTAATCATCATCTCAGTCATGAGTCCGTCCTTCTTAAGCCCGACCAACATCGGACAGATTTTCAGAAATAACGCACTCACACTTCTGATGGCACTCGGTATGCTCTGTGTCATGCTGACATCCGGTATCGATATCTCCATCACATCGACTCTGGCCTTCACAGGTATGACCATCGGTCTTCTTCAGAAGTATAATGTTATCCACAATACATTTCTTCTCTTCCTGATCGGCACACTGATCGGTCTTATCTGCGGAACGATCAACGGTCTGATCATCGCGAAGGGTAAAGTCGCACCGATCATCTGCACAATGGGCTTTATGTATGTATGGCGCGGCATGGCATACGTTATCTCCAATAACAACTGGGCATCCGGCGCGGACGTTGCAGGTTTTTCCGATTTCGGTAAAGACGGCTCCGTAGGTCCCTACATCATCCTGACGCTTGCCTACATCATTTTCTTCATCGTCATGAAGTGGACCAAGTTCGGACGCAGTATCTACGCGGTAGGCTCGAACTCGGAGGCAGCAAGAATTTCCGGTATCAATGTTGACAGAACAATTATCTCCGCTTACTCGATCATGGGTATGCTGGCCGGTCTTGCCGGTGTTCTCTCCGTTTCCATCTACGCATCGGCACAGCCGAACATGCAGTACGGCAAGGAAATGGATGTTATCGCAGCCTGCGTCATCGGCGGTGTAAGCATGAGCGGCGGACGCGGTTCCGTAGTCGGTACATTCTTAGGCGCAGTCATCATCGCAGTAATCGCGAAGGCTC
This sequence comes from Lachnospiraceae bacterium, assembly GCA_003446335.1. The sequence goes on from DMAZ01000222.1 coordinate 8,222, forward strand.
TTCCGCTCGTCGGTATCGATGCCATCGCACAGAATCTGGTCAAGGGTGCAATCATTCTGTTCGTTGTTGTCCTGAACGTAATTACTCAGAGAACAATTGACAGGCAGGCACTTCTGAGAAGGGAGATGTAATCATGGCAGGAAAATCCGGAAGAACTATTTCCAATACTCCCGCGGGAGGACTGAAAGAAAAAATTGTTTCCCTGGAAGGTGCACTGATCCTTGCTCTTGTCGCAGTCAATATTTTCGGTGCCTGCCTCTCCAGCACATATAACTTTACGAACATCATGCGTGAAAGCCCGCGTTATCTCGCTGAGATCTTCATGCTGTTCGGAATGGGCTTCATCCTCGTTCTGGGTGACATCGATATCTCTGTCGGATCGATCGTCTGCCTTACGGCTACGATCGGCTGCCTTTCCAGCAACGCCGGACTCCCGATCGGTCTGGTCATCCTGATCACACTCGGAGTTGGCCTGTGCTGCGGTATGATCAACGGTTTCTTCGCTACGAAGTTCACTGAGCTGCCGACCATGATCATCACACTCGGTACTCAGATCATTTTCAGAGGTATCGCCGAAGTAGCTCTCGGAAGCGGCGGCAGTGCTTCCATGAGCAACCTTGAGGGCATCGGCATCCTCAGAGTAAAAGTCGGACCGTTCCCGATTTCTTTCTTCCTGGTCGTCATCTGCGCCATCGTATTCATTACGGTGCTCAGCAAGACAACCTTCGGCCGCAAGCTCTACGCGATCGGTTCCAGTAAAACAGCTGCTTATTATGCAGGTGTTGAAGTTCAGAAGATCCGCTTCCTCTGCTACAGCATTCTCGGCTTCCTGGCCGGCGTGTGCGGCATGTTCCTGCTCGCTTCCACTTACGGAGCAAATACAACGACCGGACAGGGATTTGAGATGGAAGTTATCGCCATGTGCGTATTCGGCGGTATCGCAACGACCGGCGGCAAGGGCAATCTGATCGGTGCTTTCATTGCTTCCTTCATCATTGTCTGCCTCCGTATCGCTCTTGGTCAGATCAACATGAATACACAGCTCATTCTGGTCATCATCGGCGTCATGCTGATCGTATCCGTACTGATCCCGGCTTTCCGCTCTGCTTTAGGACAGAGAAAAAAAGTTTCGTCCTGATCGATCCGGACATACGGCGGCATAAAAGGCTCACAGGTAAAATGCATAAATATTTTACCGGAAATCGAAAAATTTTCCTGTATCAGCCGAAATGCCGCCAAAGTACAATTTTATTATAGATACAGCGCATACAGCGTATGTAGAAATAAAAAAGGAGGAACCCAATATGAAAAAGAAACTTTTCAGTGCACTTCTGTGCGCAACACTGGCAGTTGGCCTTCTTGCAGGATGCGGCGGAAGCTCATCATCTTCTGAGCCCGCAGCTACATCCGATGCAAGTGCAACAACAGAGGCAGCCGGCGGCGATGCATCTTCACACACATATGCAATCGTTACAAAGTCTGCCGGAAACCCCTACAATGAGAGAGAAGCTGCAGGCTTCAAAGAAGTTATCGAAGCAGCCGGCGGCAAATGCATCGTACAGAATCCGGAATCTGCAACAGCAGATGCACAGATCTCCGTCATTCAGTCCCTGATCTCTCAGGGCGTTGACTCTATCGCAATTGCAGCAAATGACTCCAACGCACTCGCATCCGTATGCCAGGAAGCTATGGACGCAGGCATCAAGGTCCTTACACTTGACTCCGATGTTAACGCAGCTGTCAGAGCTACTTTCTGCAACCAGGCAGGTGTACAGGAAGTCGGCCAGGCCCTGATCGATGCCGTATACGATATCTGCGGCGGCGAAGGCCAGTATGCAATTCTTTCCGCAACTTCTCAGGCAACGAACCAGAACGCATGGATCGACGCTATGAAGTCCATTCAGGAAAGTGATTCAAAATATTCCAAACTTGAGCTCGTAGAAGTTGCTTACGGCGATGATGAGCCGCAGAAGTCCACAGACCAGACACAGGCTCTTCTGACAAACTACAAAGATCTTAAGTGCATCTGCGCTCCGACAACTGTTGGTATCGCTGCTGCAGCAAAGGTTCTTCAGGATCAGAAGTCAACTGTTAAGCTGACAGGTCTTGGCCTTCCGTCCGAAATGAAAGAGTACATCGGCGATGACGATGCTCACAGCTGCCCGTACATGTTCCTGTGGAACCCGATCGACCTCGGCAAGCTTGCAGGTTACGCTTCTATCGCACTCGTTGACGGCACGATCACAGGCGCTGTAGACGATACTTTCGAAGCTGGCGACATGGAGAACAGCCCGTATACACTGACAGCAGTTGCAGGTGCTGACAATGCATCCGAAATCATCCTTGGACCTCCTTTCAAATTCGATCCGTCCAACATCGAAGAGTGGGCTGCTGTATATTAATTAACACAGAACTTCTTAATTGCATCAAGCGTTGACTTAACAGTTGAGGGCTGTCGCTTCTCCGAACAGGGGCAGCGGCAGCCCTTATCATTTAGAAAAAATCATTCACAGAGATTCTGAGTTTGTAAGTACAATTGATTTTTATCACGGAGGCAGAAAAAATGGAAAGATATGCATGGAAGGGAAAAGTAGCTCCCGGTAAACACGCAGAATACAAGAAACGTCATGCCGAAATCTGGCCGGAAATGGTTGAAGTACTGAAGGCAGCCGGTATCTGCCATTACAGCATCTGGATGACAGGTGATGACCTTTTCGGTTATTATGAATGTGAAAAAGGCGTTGAATACGCAGCAAAAGTTCAGGCTGAGAGCGAAGTCGTAAAGCGCTGGGATGAGAGCATGAAAGGCATTCTTATTATGGATAAAGATCCGGTAACAGGTGCACAGCCGCTTCTCGAGCAGGTCTTCTGGCTTGAGTAAAACATACTTCTTCATTATCTGACAGATACTTTTGTTAAACAGGTAACCGTTTCTCCATATATATTGAAAGGGAGGAGCCTCCATCTAAGGGGCTCCTCCTCTTTCATTCATTTTCGTGACTTCAAACGTTCTTTTCTCTTTCTGATCATTCTTTCTCTTTCCCCGATCTGTACCCTGACTTTTCTTGCCAGGTCGTTTTCCTCATCTGAAACTTTGCCTCCGTCATTGCCGTAAACCACTCTGTAATATATGTCAAAGACCCGCTGCAGCTCATTTCGCATTTCCGAGGGTGCTCTTTCTACATAATCTGACAGAAGTCCTCTGTCTGAAAAACTCTCTTCGGACTGTCGACGTATGTATTTTCGGATCATTTCCACATCCATCTTCAGCCGCATTTCCGGCGTTCCCCGACTGTAGCGCACACTTCCTGCCCCTACGGCCCACGCCAGTACAATACCCAGAAGGAAAAGCGTTCCGATGATCACAGGCCATGCGATCCTGAAAATCCCTGCAGTCATTCCGTATTTTCCTTCTTCCGTTCCTGTTTCTGTCTGCGCGACCGGAGGCACTTCAGGAATAAATCCTTTGGAATCATTTTCTTCCGACACACTCTCCGGCGCTTTCTTATGCCATGTGTATTCGGAAAATGTCCTGTAGGCCCCTGTCGGTTCAAAGGGGATCCATCCGATACCGGCCAGATAAGCCTCCGGCCATACATGTGCTCTTTTGCTGCTCACCTCATAAAAATCTTCTTTCTCAAAAGGAAATTCGAAACGATACCCTGACACGGCCCTGGCTGGAATCCCTGCCTGGCGCAGCAGAATGACCATAGCCGATGTGTAGTGAACACAGTAACCGGCTCTTGTCTCGAAGAGAAACCTTTCCGCTATATCGGACATTCCCTCCGGTGTGGACATATCGGAATGGGGATCGTATCCGCCCACCGCATTTGTCGTATACGAAAACTGTCTCAGATATTTCTCGATGAGCCTGCATTTGTCATAATCATTCTCAGCATTTCCGAGAATGGAAGCTGCCAGCTCTTCCATCTTTATGCCGGCGCTGCCGGTGTCCAGATCAGAATCCGTATAACTCACTCCACAGGCTTTCTCATACGCCTGCCCGGTCATAATCTTCCGCAGATCCATCCCATAAAGAGTCATAACATAATCGCAGGCATCCTCATAAGAAAGATTTTCGTAATAGGGATTTTCATAAGAAGGATTTTCATAAGAAGAATTATCATAAGGAGAATTTTCATAAG
>DMAZ01000033.1:0-900 GCA_003446335.1 Lachnospiraceae bacterium
GGATCACTTCCGGGAATGCTGGTAATCTGCTTCATCTGCTCACTGCCGTTCCTTTCACCTATCCTCGGACCTGGAGCTGTAATCGCTCAGATCGTAGGTACACTGCTTGGAGCACAGTTCGCAGTAGGAGCTATCCCTGCAAGATATGCACTCCCTGCTCTGTTCGCTATTGACGGTCAGGTCGGCGGAGACTTCGTACCGGTTGGTCTTTCCCTCGGAGAGGCTGAGCCGGAAACTATCGAGTACGGCGTACCGGCAGTTCTGTTCTCGCGTATGGTCACTGGCCCTCTGGCAGTTCTTATCGCATTCGCGTTCAGCATCGGAATGTATTAATAAGGACGGCCTGATCCACTGATCAGGACCGGAATGTAAAAGGAAGAGAAGAATGGAGGCGCTTTACCAGTACATCATTTTTGACCTGGACGGGACCCTTACAAAGTCTGAAGAAGGGCTTTACGACTCGATAACCTATGCGTTGGAGAAGTCAGGGGTCGATCCGGGGGATCGTAAGGACATGAGAAGAATGATCGGTCCGGTACTGTGGGAGTCTTTTCAGAAATTCTACAATATGAGTGCGGAAGAAGCGGACCGGGCATGTGCGTTTTTTACCGAAGCCTATGAAAAGGAAGGGATATACAATGTCTCACTTTACGAAGGCGTGGTGCAGATGCTCGAATCGCTTCGGAATGCAGGCAGAATACTTCTTGTTGTGACAGCCAAGCCCCGGGATATGGCTGAGACAGTTTTGAACCACACAGGAATAAACCAGTATTTTCAGGCAGTCATAGGGCCGGCTCGAGGACAAAAGAAGACCGATAAAGGCTCACTGCTTAAGGAAGCACTTAGTTTTCTGGCAACGACCGGAAAAGATCATTTTCAGAAGGAACAGGCTGTTATGGT
>DMAZ01000033.1:1075-2463 GCA_003446335.1 Lachnospiraceae bacterium
CATCTTGCCGATACACCTGCAGATGTTGTAAAATTGGTCTGCGGGGAGCCGTTGTAAACAGATGATTATAGTAATCAAGGAGAAACAAAATGGTATCAAAGGAATTCACGATCAATAATGAACTGGGATTGCATATGCGTCCGGCCAGCCTTCTTTCACAGATGGCAGCTAAATATCAGAGCAACATAACAGTAAAGTACAACGGTAAGGACTTTAACTGCAAGAGCGTAATGCTTCTTATGACCGCGCTCATCAAGAAGGGCTCGGAGATCGAGCTCGTCTGCGACGGTCCGGATGAAGCGGAAGCTCTCGAAGCTCTCTCGGCTTTCATCGATTCGGGAATGGGAGACTGATAATAAAAGTATACTTCTCTGCTCCCCTGCATTTTTTGCAGGGGAGCAATTTTTAAACGGAGGATCAGAAATGTATAAAGGAATTGCAGCATCACGCGGGATCGGCATCGGCAGCATCTGCCGCATAGTTGAACAGGATCTTTCTTTTGAAACAAAAATGGTTTCTGACACAGCCGCTGAAAAGGCGCGCTTCCAGAAAGCTATCGACGAATTTGTTGAAGAAACATACGAAATGGCAGAGGATGTCAAAAAGAACATCGGCCCTAAGGAGTCGGAAATACTTCTCGGACATGCAGTTATGATCTCAGACCCGTCGATGTCGGGAGAGATGTTCAGTATGATAGAGGCCGGACAGTGTGCTGAAGCTGCTCTTACCGGTGTCTGCGACATGTTCTACAGCATTTTCTCGACAATGGATGATGAGATGATGCGTCAGAGAGCGTCGGATATCGCTGATGTAAAGGTAAGCATCCTCAAGAAGCTGCTCGGTATCAAGGACATAGAGATAAGCAAGGTTGCTCCGGGAACCGTGCTCGTATGCAAAGACCTCACGCCGTCAATGACATCCCAGATCGTCAAGGAGAATGTTGCCGGCATCATCACTGAGATCGGAGGTCCTACATCACACTCAGCCATCCTTGCAAGAGCTCTTGAGATCCCTGCCGTACTGTCAGTGCCGGGAATCGTTGATCTCGTTGAGGACAAGGATACGGCTATCGTAGACGGTACAGCCGGCGATGTATTCATCAATCCGGAAGGAGATGTGCTTTCGCAGTACATCATCAAGCGTGAAAACTTCATCAAGAAGAAGGCTGAACTGAAGAAATTCATCGGCAAGGAGACTCTTACAGCCGATGGAGATAAACTCGAGATTTTCTGCAACATCGGTACACCTAAGGATGCAAAGAAGGCCATGGAGTGCGACGGAGAGGGCGTAGGCCTCTTCCGCTCGGAATTCCTGTTCATGGACAACACGCATCTGCCTACCGAAGAGGAGCAGTTTGAAGCATATAAGGAAGCCCTTGAGACGATGGA
>DMAZ01000033.1:2586-2738 GCA_003446335.1 Lachnospiraceae bacterium
GAGAACCCGTTCCTCGGATTCAGAGCTGTCAGATACTGCCTCGCTCATGAGGATATGTACAGAGTTCAGCTCCGCGCCATAACAAGGGCAAGCGCATTCGGAAAGGCCAAGATCATGGTGCCTCTCGTCACAACAGTAGACGAGGTAAGACG
>DMAZ01000210.1:0-2991 GCA_003446335.1 Lachnospiraceae bacterium
CTTGCGCCGGATCTTTTCTGCGTGACCTTCTCCGGTCTCTCCAAGTCCCACATGATCGCGGGATTCAGAATCGGCTGGATGGTCCTCTCAGGGAACAAGGAAATCGCAAAAGACTACATTGAAGGAATTAAGATGCTCTCATCCATGCGTCTGTGCTCCAATGTTCCGGCACAGTCTATCGTTCAGACTGCTCTCGGCGGATTTCAGTCCGTCAAGGGCTATGTGAATGCGGACGGACGTGTGACAAGGCAGAGAAATCTTATTTATGAGCGGATCAACGCGATTCCGGGACTTTCCGTCGTAAAACCCAAGGCGGCCTTCTATTGCTTCCCGAAAATCGATGTGGAACGTTTCAATATTCATGACGATATGCAGTTCGCTTACGATCTTCTGAAGAAAGAGCGGGTGCTTCTTGTCCAGGGTACGGGATTTAACTGGCCGGAGCCTGATCATTTCCGGATCGTTTATCTGCCGAGACAGTCGGTCCTCAATGAGGCAATGGACAAGCTTGAACATTTCTTCGCCACTTACAGGCAGAGATAAGCGGGAAGACGAACTGCAGGTACAGATATTCAACCGGGAATCGTTTTATGAAAATAAGATATATATTACCGTTTATACTGATCATGGCCGTACTTGTCGGGTGCGGAGAGTATACATCTCCTTCCGAGAATACGGAACTTGTGGGAATCGCGCTCTGCGGCAACGCGAACTGGCCTGAGTATCCGGTCGCCCAGGCGGTCGAAGGACGACTGGTGGATACCGGATTGTATCGGGTCGATTTTGAATGTGCGGGTGAGCAGGCTGACCTGCAGGAAGGACAGCTGAGGATCATGCTGGCCAATCATCCGAAAGCCATTGTAATAACCTATGTGGAAGGGGCGGACATGTCTGAGATCACGATGATGATCGAGGCAGCAGATGTTCCGCTGATCGTGATGGACAGGGACGCCTGTACGAACAATCCTGATTCTGAGGCGATGCGGATCGTCAATGAGATCATGTCTTCCTCAAATTAAAGACCAATATACCGGAAAAAATACAATTAAATAAAGAAATCAGTTGTAAAATATCGATATTGTGGTATCATAACAATATCAATCAACAACACTCTTTGCTTAAGTACAACAATTTCGGAGGTATATATTATGCAGAGATTTACGAATCCACGTGACCTTTACCATGGAAAAGGCGCCCTTGAAGCTCTTAAGACACTCAAAGGCAGGAAAGCTGTCATCTGCGTCGGCGGCGGCAGCATGAAGAGATTCGGCTTCCTTCAGAAAGCACAGTCTTATCTTGAAGAAGCCGGAATGGAAGTAGCGCTGATCGAAGGTATCGAGTCTGATCCGTCTGTTACAACGGTCATGAACGGTGCCAAGAAGATGCTTGAGTTCGAGCCGGACTGGATCATCGCCATGGGCGGCGGTTCACCGATCGATGCCGCGAAGGCCATGTGGATCAAGTATGAATATCCGGAGTGCACATTTGAAGATATGTGCAAGATCTTCGGTATCCCGGAACTTCGCAAAAAGGCTAAATTCGTCGCTGTATCCTCCACATCCGGAACAGCAACGGAAGTTACGGCATTTTCCATCATTACCGACTATGAAAAAGGTATCAAGTATCCGATCGCTGACTTTGAGATCACGCCGGATATCGCGATCGTAGATCCTGAGCTCGCTGAGACAATGCCTAAGAAGCTGGTAGCCCATACAGGTATGGATGCCATCACACATGCCATCGAAGCGTATGTATCTACAGTTGCCTCCGATTTTACAGATGCTCCGGCCCTCTATGCCATGGACCATATCAAGGAAGATCTTGTCGCTTCTTATAACGGCGATATGGAAGCTCGTGACCGTATGCACAATTCACAGTGTCTTGCCGGTATCGCTTTCTCAAGCGGACTTCTCGGAATCGTTCATTCCATGGCACACAAGACAGGCGCTATCTTTGCAGATCACGGCGCACACATCATTCACGGCGCTGCCAATGCCATGTATCTTCCGAAGGTCATCGCCTTCAACGCAAAAGACGAGAGAGCTGCAAAGCGTTATGCTTTCATCGCTGACTACATGAAGCTCGGCGGAGATACACAGGATGAGAAGATCGCCAATCTCATTGCCATGCTGCGCAAAATGAATGATGATCTGAATATTCCGCATTGCATCAAGAACTATGGTGCAGACAGCTATCCGACAGAGCAGGGCTTTGTTCCGGAAGATGTCTTCCAGGCAAGAAAGCATGACATCGCTGTCAACGCGATTGCTGACGCATGTACAGGATCCAATCCGCGCCAGCCGTCCGTAGAGGAGATGGAGAAGCTTCTGGATTGCGTATACTATGATCTGGATGTAGATTTCTGATCTGAATCTGACCAGTAAGGACTGATAATACAGAAACGTATGGTATATAATTCTGTATGTGAAAAGCGGAACTTCCCACCGAATGTTGCGGTGGGAAGTTTTTTTGTTCTTGACATAAACCAGTACTTGTACTAGAATAACCCGTGATAAACAGTGTGCTGTCCAAAGGCGGGCAGGGGCAGACTGATTGTTTTTGGTCTCCAATCCGCCGTGGCCGGCATATTTTTTTTAGAGGAGGTTTTTCGCATGTCTTATGTTGATGAGGTAATCGCAAGTGTAAAACAGAAGAACGCAGCAGAGCCGGAATTTATCCAGGCTGTAGAGGAAGTTCTCGAGTCTATCCGTGTAGTCATTGAAGCGGATGAGCAGAACTACAGAGATCTCGCATTCCTTGAGAGACTCGTAGAGCCGGAGCGCGTTGTTATGTTCCGCGTACCGTGGATCGATGACAACGGCAAGGTCCAGGTGAACCGTGGCTATCGTGTCCAGTACAACAGTGCAATCGGACCGTACAAGGGCGGCCTCAGACTTCATCCTTCTGTATATCTTGGCATTATCAAGTTCCTCGGCTTTGAGCAGGTCTTCAAGAACAGCCTGACAGGTCTTCCGATCGGCGGCGGCAAGG
>DMAZ01000210.1:3050-3830 GCA_003446335.1 Lachnospiraceae bacterium
AAGGGCGGTTCCGACTTCGATCCGAAGGGTAAATCCGACAATGAAATCATGCGTTTCTGCCAGAGCTTCATGACAGAGCTTTACAGACATATCGGTGCAGACACAGACGTACCGGCCGGTGATATCGGTGTAGGCGGACGTGAGATCGGTTTCCTTTATGGCCAGTATAAGAGGATCACAGGCCTTTATTCAGGCGTTCTTACAGGCAAGGGACTTACATACGGCGGTTCTCTCGCAAGAACACAGGCTACAGGCTACGGACTTCTTTATCTGACCAAAGAGCTCCTGAAGATCAACGGTATCGACATTGCAGGCAAGACAGCAGCTGTTACAGGCGCAGGCAATGTAGCGATCTACGCGATCGAGAAGGCTCAGCAGATGGGTGTTAACGTTGTGACATGCTCTGATTCCACAGGCTGGATCTATGATCCGGAAGGAATCGATGTTGCGCTTCTTAAGGAAGTCAAGGAAGTTAAGCGCGCACGCCTCACAGCATACGCAGAGGCTCGTCCGAGCGCTGAGTATCATGAAGGCAAGGGTGTATGGGCAGTCAAGACAGATCTGTATCTGCCGTGCGCTACACAGAACGAGCTTCCGCTCGAGGGAGCAAAGGCACTTGTTGCAAACGGCACGATCGCTGTATGCGAAGGCGCTAACATGCCGACAACACTTGAAGCTACCCAGTATCTGCAGGCCAACAACGTGATCTTCGCACCGGGCAAGGCTGCAAATGCAGGCGGTGTTGCCACATCCGCTCTTGAGATGAGCCAGAACTCCGAG
>DMAZ01000169.1 GCA_003446335.1 Lachnospiraceae bacterium
CTGAAAAAGTATTTCATTATACTCGGTGCACAGACGAAAGATAAAAGAGGATGTGCCATTATCTATCGCTCCAATGAACTGATCGACGGATGGGAGTTCGCCGGAGAGTTGAAAGTTCCCGGTTTCGAGAACTTCGGAGATATGTGGGAGTGTCCCGCGATCGAGAGAATAGGAGAACATGATGTGCTCTTATTCTGCCCTCAGCACCTTTCCATTGAGGGACGGGGCGGAAATATTCATCATAACGGCTATCTTGTCGGAAAGATGGATTGGGAGACACTGACGTTCGAGCATGATAATTATTTCCATTTCCTTGATTTCGGATTTGATTCCTATGCCGCAGAGTGTGCCAATAATAACCCCACGGAGGGAAATGCTGTGCTGGTCGCGTGGATGGGTCTTCCGGATACCTCTTATCCGACGGACGAGGAGGAATGGTCAGGATGCCTGACGCTGCCGCGTGAGCTTGTCATGAGAGACAACCGTCTCATACAGAGGCCGCTTCCTGCGCTCAGTGCACTTCGTGACGGGAATGTCGAGCTTATAGACGGAAAGCTGCCGAGGGTCTGTGAAATTGAAATTTTCTGCAGCGGTGATGTGGAGCTGAAGCTTTTTGCACATGAGGACGGTTCCGGAGGATATGTGTTCCGATACGACGACCGTACGCAGACAGCATCCGTTGACAAGAGCGGAATGGAAAAACGGTATAATCAGAATTTCGGTGAAAAGATGGAAAGACCGCTGGCAAATCCGCTTACGCATCTGCGCATCTTTATCGACCGCAGCTCGGTGGAAATTTTCGCAAACGATGGGGACGGAGTTTTCTCATCCCGCATTTTCCCGGTGGACGGGGAAGATCGCCTTATCTTTGAGGGAAGCGGAAAGATGGAAATCTGGAAACTGCGGCCTGCGATCAAAGATGAGTTCGTCGTGTGATCAGGCCCTGTATCATATGAATCTTTAAAAGGCTGTCCAAGGGCAGCCTTTTTGTTATATTTACACATTTTTAAAGAACGCAAGTATGCACAACTTTGGACAATAGAGCAGTAGTTAAAGGTTATTCTGTGTGTTATAATAAATTGTTAATATAATGTTAAGAAAGAGGACATCTTTGTGGAAGTCTACTTGTTACAATTTCTAACAGTGGCAGGTGTTATCCTTGTCATGAATATGTTTGCGGGAATCGGTGTGTGCACACTGATCAAAAAAGATATGAGTCCCGCTATCTGTGAGCTGACCGGTGCTGCTCTGATCGGTACATACCTTCAGCTTATCATGGAACCACTGGTTCTTCTTCGCGCACCGTTTCATATCGCTGCCATATTTATTGCTGTGGGTTATGCGGTCTTTACCGTGATCGGAATCGTGTGTTTTGTCAGAATGGTGATCAGGAAAAAAGACATTGCGGAAAAGCCCGCCAGGGGCAATCTGATCATGGGAATCCTCCTCTATTCGGCTGTTATCGGGATAACACTATTCGTGATCTATAATTCTCTTGTTCTTCAGCATGTGGATGAGGATGATACGAGATTTGTCGTGAACGCGATGGATATGGTCGAAAACAATACCCTGTTCCTCACCAATCCCGCCAACGGACGTATTATCGACGGCTGGTACGGAGAACTTCTCAAGGATGTTGTATCTCCCTATTCGGTATTCCCCGCTGCTGTTGCCTATTTTACAGGGATGAAAGCAGTGACGGTCTTTCACTCCATTATGCCCATGATCATTCTTGTAATAATCTCCTGTCTTTATTACGAGTTGGCGGACCGATTCTTCCCGAGACGCAGGGATTATAAGAGTCTGTTCGTAATATTTGTCTGGATCGTTAATATATTCGGTTATTACTCAGTCTATGGGCAGGAGACTTTTATGATGACCAGGTTGTGGCAGGGCAAGTCCATTGTCGCGGCAGTCGGTATTCCGGCAGTCATCATGCTCCTTCTGGATGTCTATAATGAACCGTATCGGAAAACTACATACATTTTACTTGCCATGCTAAATACGAGTATGTGTTTTTTCTCCGGAATGGGCATCATTCTTATGGCGATCATGACAGGCTGTTATGCTGTAGTATATGCCGCCTCGAAGAAAGATCTCAGGATCCTTTTTTATCTGGGGCTTTCCTGTCTCCCTAATATTATATGCTATGTTATTCATCTGGGCCTGAAGCACTGGGTTCTCCGATAGGACGAATTATGATATTTGACGATTTTAAGAAAGTTTATGAACTGGCAGTAGCCTATATAGGGAACGGACGTTACTTTGCGTTTGCAGTCGCATCCCTTCTGTTTCTTTTTGTCACATCGAAAAAAATCAGACCGCGCCTGATATATCCCACCATGCTCCTGATCCTGGTCATAGGGACACCATGGCTGTATCATTATGTCTTTAACCGTGATGCTTACTGGAGAACATTTTGGATGTTCCCCATGACTATTTTTATTGCGGTCTTCTGTGTGAGACTGATACAGGCATGTCAGACGATACCTGAGCGGATCGGGATGACGGTCATTTTGGTCCTTGTTCTGGTCTTCATGGGGACAAATATGTACACGGCCGAGAGGACGAAACCGAACGGCGAGAAAGAGAGGATCCTCACAAAGGCGACCAACCCTGAAAAGGTGTCGAAAGGGGCGAAGGAAGTCGCAGATCTCCTCCTTTCAATTGAAGAAGAGCCGAAAGCGATCACTCGAAAAAAATATGTATATGAGCTGCGTCAGTATTCCTCTAAAATAAAATTGTTTTACGGAAGAGATATTGATGGCTTTATTATAGGTCCGGTCAATAAAGGCTGGAGAGTCGAAGTCCATAAAAATCTGGAAAGCAGTTCCCCGAATTATAATCGGGTCCTTCAGATCGCGGATAAGTCGGGGTATAATTTTCTGATTACTTCCTCACAATACAGGATCAATGATACTCTGCTCGACAGATACGGATATCGCGAAATTGCCATTCTGGATGGCAGCGCGGTTTATTATAAGGAGGTCACATTCGCTGAGCTGCAGGCGGAGGCTGAGGCAGGCGCTGAACAGTCAGATGAATCTTTGACCGGATCCGTTGCGGACAATTCAGAAGAACCGATACCGGATACTTCAGAAAGTATTTCGGCCGATGCTTCAGAAAGTATTCCGGCCGATGCTTCAGAAGAAACAATACAGGACAGCAGCGTAACGGAAAGCGTATCCGGGGATTCAGAAGACTCTTCCGATTCCGAGCAAGCCGGCGGGGTGGAGATCCTGCAGGAGTTCGCGGCACAATCCTGACATTTTACACAGCAGTATCGGTAATGAACATATGAAAGGGTACGAAGATCAAGAAAGAGGAATATTGTCATGAAAAGCAATTCTGGCAATGACCTCTTTCCTTTTTCATAGCGGGGAGAAAAATGGTTTTATACGTAGTTGTGCCTTGTTATAACGAGGAGGAAGTCCTTCCGGAAACTACCCGTAGGCTTCGCCTCAAAATGAATGGCTTTATTGAGAGCGGGAAAATATCCCCAGACAGCAGGGTCTTACTGGTGAATGACGGAAGCGCAGACAACACCTGGAATCTTATTCGGAAAATCCATTCGGAAGATCCTTTATTTCAGGGACTCTCTCTGTCACGGAACCGGGGACACCAGAATGCGCTCCTGGCAGGTCTTATGACAGCCAAAGACAGATGTGACGGGTGCATCAGCATGGATGCCGATCTTCAGGATGATATCAATGCGATGGACGGTATGATAGACAAGTACTATGAAGGGTGCGATATTGTCTATGGAGTAAGGAACCGCAGAGAGACAGATACTTTCTTTAAGAGGAATACTGCTCTTATGTTTTATCGGCTCATGAGCATGATGGGCGTACAGATGGTACCGAATCATGCGGATTACAGATTTATGAGCCGAAGAGCACTGAACGGTCTGGCCGAATTCAGGGAAGTGAATCTTTTCCTTAGGGGAATTGTACCCATGATCGGATATAAGACGGGTGAAGTCTACTATGACCGTGCGGAGAGGTTCGCGGGAGAGAGCAAATACCCTCTGCGGAAGATGCTGGCTTTTGCCATGGACGGCATTACATCCCTCTCAGTCGTTCCGATCAGAATGATTACCGCTCTGGGAACAGGGGTATTTCTTATAAGTATGCTGTTCTTAATATGGGGTATCGTACAGCGCCTGAGAGGTGCGACGGTACCGGGTTGGAGTTCTATTATCGTGTCTGTCTGGGCAATAGGCGGACTTATTCTGCTTTCACTGGGAGTTTTGGGGGAATATATAGGCAGAATATATCTTGAGACGAAGGGAAGACCTCGTTTTATGATAGATGAGTATCTGTCTGACGAGGAAAAAGTGTGATTTAAAAGGGAAGGAAGGGGAAGGACATGAACTCTGAGTATAATTTTGAGAGGACGGTCGATCTTATCAGTTTTTTAAAGGCGGCCTTTAAAAACTGGAGGCAGATGTTGATTCTCGGCTTCATATGTGCATTGCTTCTGGGTATGGTGCCGGTGTATGAGTACAAAACGGAAAAGAACAAAAAATCTTCTCAGACATCCACAGAGGAGGCTGAAGACAGCGGTAAGTATATAACCTCAGAGGAGTATAATGCTTCTCTTAGTGATTTCGAGCAGAAGTTGTTCAGCAAAAAACAGTATCTGATTAATTCTATTCTTATGAAGATCGACCCTTTCGACGAGGTAAGGGCAAGGAAATATCTGTATATAGATCTGATTTTGGAGGAAGAGGATCTTGAAGAACTGAACGGGATAGAGGATATGCTCGATGTTGCCGCTGCAAGCTCCGGTTCTTCTGATAATGATAACACGGAAACATCCGCTGAACCTGATAACGGGTCGGAAAGCGATGGCGGTTCAAACGCAAAGATCCAGTACCTCCTGTCTCGAGTAATAAGTGATTACGACTATTTTATAAGGACACGCATCGACTGGACCGAGCTGGCTGAAAAAACGGGGATCGAAGGGAAGTACCTCAGAGAATGTGTGATCATCGATGCCGCGGCAGACAAAGCCAAAATTACCATCTGTGTAAAACATTATGATGCGGACGAGGCTGAAGAAATCGCGAACTATGTCGTTGAAAAAGTACTGGAAGAGCAGGAAGCCGTTAAAGAAAGGTTTTCGAATCATGATATTATTGTTCAGGATGGCGGTCTCGAAGTTGCTTATGACACCAGCTTGAAAAATTATCAGGAGAACTTCGTGAGCGAGCTTGCGACGACGCAGACCCGTTATGACAATTTTAAATCCGCGAAATCTGATTTTGTCTATAATGCTCCGAGCAGCACGAAGCTGAATAAGAAAGCAATCCTTCGGAATCTGGTCGTTGGTTTTGTCGGCGGATGTTTAATCATATTTGCCATCAGTGCTGTTATGGTGTTTGCCGGAGGCAAGGTCATCAGCGCGAAGGAGCTGTCCTTATCTTATGATCTGAAGCCGCTCGCGTCTCTGACATCGACCGGAAAGAAAAAGGCGGCGGCATTTGTTGATACCTGGATCGAGAATATCGGTCTGGGAGGTGATAAGAAGCTGTCAGAGGATGAACGATATAAAAAGGCCGCTCAGATGGCAGAACTCTATGCACTTGATGCTGAAAAACTGACTCTGACGGGAGATGTAACCATCGATGAACTGCAGACGGTGAAAGAAAAGCTCCAGTCAAATCTCTCGAATATTGAACTGGTCTGCTGTGATACGCTCCTCGGACATACATCGGAGCTTCGCGAGAGCAACGGGGTCATTCTTGTTGAGAAGAAGAACAGCTCGAGGGTGAGCGAGATTGAGACGGATATCGGGATCATCGCGGAAATGAAGATGCCGATCATCGGTGTTATCCTTCTGTAATCATTGAAAAATGCATACCCTGTATGATTACGACTGTGAGGTCATGATCAGATGGGAAGTTTGAGTCAGGGAGAGTACAGAGAATGATCCAGTCACTGAAAAAGAAAACCGGCCGTGTGATGAGGAGTCTTCGATACCTCAAGCGCATGCAGGCAGGAAGCATGGCTCCCATTCATATCTCCGGAGATAAAGTGAAGGAGAGAAGGGATTATTACGATACGGTCGTTCAGAAATTCGTGCAGGAGATGAAAGCCTGCCGGGAAACAGATACGTTCGAATTTCCGCAGAATGAAATCTTTTCGGGCTATGATATCCTGAGCTTCAACGGTGACCGCATGGGAAAAGTCTTCGCGAAAGACGGGGAAATATATCGCGGAATATACAGGGAAAGCTGTGATGATTTCAAGCAAATGTGGAAGACCGGACTTCTCCAGGTCCTTTCCCGTCACGGCTTTATTCCGGAGACCGTGATCTCAGGTTACTATACGGATGAATACCCGATCATCCTGAGACATGGCACTGTGGATATGAATGCCTCAAAGCTATGGTCTTATAATATGCTCGTTGCGGCTTCCATTCGGATCAGCCTGATCAATACGATTGCGAGACAGGTGGGTTTTACCCTTCATGACGGGCATATGAATAATGTTACATTCTACCTTGGCGAACCCGTCTTTACGGATATCGGTTCTTTTGTGAAAGACCGGGGACAGATAACGGTATGTAATAAGGAAATTGTATTTACAGGCTGTTATCGATGCGTGTTCCAGCTTCTCGGAAACTTTATGCTTTCCCGAAGCCAGCCTTATGATGAAGCCAATAACATGATCTGGATCACGCCCAGATATTATGATGACCTGACGGAAGAGTACAGACTGGCTCTTTCAAAGTTCCGATCCTATCACAGGTTCAGAAGCTCCCCGGCAGTGAACAGAATCATTCACAGGATCTTTGACTGCTGGGATGTCAGACCGGAGTATCTGGAAGCGCTTTTCAGGCTCAGGACCGATATCGGTACGAACGCCTATGAGGAAGATGTGCGCCGTATAACAGAGGCGGTAGAGGAAGCCGGCATAGATGCTCGTTCCGCAGTCGATGTCGGCGGCACGAAAGGCAGGATGTCGGAGCAACTTTATAAGAAGTATAAAATGAAAGTGACTGACTGTGAGACAGATGATTTTTCTTGTGACATGTCAGTTGCGTTCTTTGACCGCGAAAAAATACCCGGCAATGTATATGCCTTTCATTATCTTTACGGCTGTGATCCCGATTCAAGAAAAAGCGTGCGTGCCGAACTGGTGACATGTGCGGATATTACGCATAATGTTTTTTCCGTGCAGCAGTACCGCATAGATTCTCTGATCAACTCTCTGCGCAAGATGACAGATAAGTATGTTGTTGTGACCTATTATCCGTTCAGAACAGTCCCGGAAAGATATATCCCCAGGGTGGATGAGCAGGGAGAAGAGGACATTGCGTACTTTACAGACACGTTCAGTTTATTTTTTGAGCCGCTTCTGAAAAAAGAATTCGGCGATTCCACCGGAACCGCTGCGGAAAAGGAAAATTATTGTCTGCTTCTTGCAGGCCGGGTCAGATAATGTCTAATAAATTACTTGAAAAATATCATAAAATACCGGCACCGGTAAAAGCATCGCTCTGGTTCACGATCTGCAACATTATACAGAAAGGAATCTCCCTTCTGTCCATGCCGATTTTCACGCGTCTTCTGACGACAGCTCAGTACGGTGAATATACGAACTACCAGGCATGGTATCAGATCATATCCATTTTTGCGACACTGAATCTCTATTACGGCGTCTTCAATAATGGTATGACCAAGTATCCGGAAGACCGGGACCGTTTTACCTCCAGTATGACGGGACTGACGACAGTCCTGACCGCAGCGCTTTTTGTTGTCTACATTATAGCGCCTTCCTTCTGGAATGAGGTTTTAGACCTGTCGTCCCTTTATGTATTTGCCATGTTCATAGAACTCTTCTTTGTCCCTGCTTTCAACTTCTGGGCAGCCAAGGAGAGATATGATTATAAATACAGGAAGCTGGTCGTTGTCACCCTGATCATGGCGTTCGGCAGTCCGATCCTGGGTGTGCTTACAGTACTGAATACAGAGTACAAGGCGGAGGCCAGAGTGCTCTCCTATGTATTCGTTCAGGTCTGTATAGGTCTTTTCTTCTACATTTATAACATGGTCAGGGGGAAGACATTTTATGTCCGGGAATACTGGAGATTCGCTCTTGTCTTTAACATTCCGCTCATACCGCATTATCTGTCCAGTCAGATCCTGAATCAGGCGGACCGCATTATGATCGCCAATATGATCGGAAAAGGGGAGGCGGCTATATATGCCGTGGCATACAATGTCGGCACGATCATGCAGATCGTCATTACTGCCATAAATAACTCGTTCACGCCTTATATGTACAAGAGTATTAAGAGCCGTGAATATGAGGGTATCTACAGGAATTCAAGGATCATCCTTTCTCTTGTCGGTTTTGCCTGCATAGGAGCCATGGCTCTGGGACCGGAAATCATCAGGATTTTTGCTTCCAGGGACTATTACGACGCTATATGGGTCATTCCGCCGGTAGCGTGTGCCATCTATTTTAAGTTTTTGTACCCGCTGTTCAGCACAGTGGAGTTTTACTACGAAAAGACGGGATTTGTCATGATCGCTTCCTGTCTGGGCGCTGTGGCGAACATTATACTGAACTATATATTTATTAAGATCTACGGATATTATGCAGCCGGCTATACAACATTGTTCTGCTATATACTGTATTCCTTTGCCCATTATTTCTTTCAGAGGAAGGTCGCTGCAGAACACGAGATCCAGAGCGCGTTGTTCGATATGAGGTATATTCTCCTGTTTTCGGCGTTCATGCTGGCAGCTATGGTCTTTATGCTTTTCCTGTATCCGTACAGGATCTTAAGGTATCTTGTGTGTGCTGCGGCACTTGCGGTATTTGCCGCACTATTTAAGAAGAACAGACATCTGTTCAGGAAAAAGAAGCAGTAATTTTACGAAGAAGGGGACAGGATGGGGAAGAAAATCAGACTCAATATCACGGTGGAGGAGATTGCTTTTCTGATAATGTGGATGGTATTTTTTGTGCCGCCCGCTTTTCATCGCATCTCATCAGTACTTTCACATGCGGCGACTCTGGCCGGATACGGAGCTTTCCTGCTCATGTTCCTGTTCAAGAGAAAAGAGTTTCCGGTAAAAGAAGATGTAATGTATGTTTTTGCATTCCTTCTCTATTGTAATATCATTGTCCTGTTTAAAACACCCGGCGAATTTCCGGTCTACCTGAGAAGATATATGATTCCGGCGGTCGAGAGCATTTTTCTGGTCCGGTGGTCCCTCGGGGGAAGAAAAACGGGGCTGAGAGTGCTGTATGGAGTGACTGCATTTTATATAACAGCCAATTTTCTGTCAATAATACTATTCAGGGAAGGGATGTTCCGATCCACCGCCGGCTCTTCGGTCGAGCGTGCTCAGTGGCTTTTCGGATCGAAGAATAATATTCCGCTGTACATGATCCTGTTCATAACGATTGCGGTCTATTATTATTACACTGTATGCAGAACGAGGATGTTTTACGTGCTTGCTCTGATGGGCGCTTTCAGTGTTCTGATGAGCGGCGCGGACGGACTGGAATTTCTCGGAGGGTCCAGCACAGGTATCGTTGCATATTTTGCAGTCCTTATGATGATAGCCTATTATCTGCACACAAGCCGGACCGGCAGAGCCGCACTCGGTGTAAAGAGTGTTTTTATAGTGACTCTGATCATGAACCTGATTCTTCTGACCGGGCAGAGTATACCTGGTATGGAGGATCTGATCGTTAACGTATTTCATAAAAATGTCACATTCAGCGGAAGAACGACCATATGGGCTGCGAATCTCAGAGCAGTCGGTGAGCATCTGCTTCTGGGGCACGGTGAAAAAGGCATTATGGCTCATGTCCTGCTTAAAGGAGAGTGGGTAAATACGGACTATACTTACAATTTTGTCCTGAAATTGCTTATGAACTACGGAATAATCGGACTGGGGCTTTTTATCTGGATGATATTGAAGATCACACGCGGAAATGAGACCGGTGACAGACTTCTGTTCTCAGGTTTTATCGGGCTTCTGATCATCGGACTTATGAACGAGATCGAGATGCAGTGGCTCATGCTTTTTCCGATCATGCTGACAATGTACGAACATCCGCTCGCTGTATGCAGCCGTTCGAAGAAAGGCAGGATAAAGCCTGAAAGAAGTCTCGGGCTCCAGATCAGATTCTGATGTACAGGCCATCAAAAAATAAATGCAACATAAATGAGGAGTTTTTTAATATGTGCAAAATTTCAGTTATTACACCTGTATATAAAGTGGAGGATTATCTCAGAAAATGCATAGACAGCATTCTGAATCAGACGTTTACGGACTATGAGCTTTTCATAGTTGATGACGGGTCTCCTGATTCCTGCGGCATGATAGCGGATGAATATGAGAAAGCAGACCCCAGAGTAC
The DNA here is from genome assembly GCA_003446335.1 of Lachnospiraceae bacterium. The sequence continues at coordinate 10,391 of DMAZ01000169.1, forward strand.
ATGTCATTCATAAGGAAAACGGCGGAGCTCCGAGTGCGCGCAATGCCGGTATTGAGAAAGCAACCGGGGAGTACTTCTATTTTCCTGACTCCGATGACTGGCTTGAGCCCGATTATCTTGAGAATCTGTATGATCTCGCAGTGCGGACAGATGCCCAGCTGGTCGTATCCGGGTATACGATGGAATACTATGAGAACAATAACAGTCAGTCCTACACTGTCAGCGTTCCGGAACAGAACTACAGCGATCAGACGCTGGTCCGCAATAATCTGCATCATTATTTCGACAATATGATGATGGCCGTTCCGTGGAATAAACTGTACAGAGCAGATTATATAAGAGAGAATGGTCTTCGATTCCCTGAAACGAAATGGGATGATCTCCACTTCAATATGGAAGTGATCATGGATATCGAACGGGTAGCGATCAGCTCCTGTGCCGGATATCATTTCTTCCGCTCAAGGCCCGGTTCCGAGACGACTTCTGTATTTGACGAGATGCTGTATGAAAAGAGAAAAGCTCAGTTCCGTCACATCATGAAAGTGTACAGGCACTGGGATGTACGCGATCCGGAAATCGTGTCTGTTATCTATGGATACTATGCAGCGCGTCTGGTACAGTGTGCTCAGGAGATTGCCATCAGTTCCAACGATGACAAGGGAGAGCAGATTCGTGAGATTCTTGATGATAAGCTTTCGCAGCGGGCTTTTCGGCATGGAAAGATTGAATCAGGCATACTGAGGATAGCGGCCTTCCCGATGCGCTACGGAGATATTAAGGGAACTATCCTCATGGGGAAGACCATCGGATTTGTAAAGAATCATTATTCGTCCTGGTTCTATAAATTGAAATCACGCTCAGTGAATAAAGCGAAGTCCCTGTAAAATGAAAAAATAAAGAAGGATGCCGCATCAGACAATGACGCCACTATATATAGCAGGTATTCACCGATAACGTCTGCTATATATAGTGGCGTCAAAATCTTAACGTGACAGTCCTTTCTTTTTCCGGCGCCTTGCGCGACGTTTCTGGTCGCGATAGGTCGTCGTTCCCGTCTGGTTAAATCCGTTATTGATGATATTTTCGTACTCATAAGGAGTACCTGTGCTGAGGCGTACAATGCGGGCTGTAATGCTGACGTTGGAGTATCCGCAGATCAGACCGTCGCATTTTGCCAGCGTATACATATCACGCAGGACCTCCAGGCCCATCTTATACTTATGATCTGTACGGGACGCCTGTGAGAAATGTACCGGCTCTCCGTCTGTCGAGCGGAAGATATCGTTATAGCAGACGACACGGCTGCCGAACCTTTCCCGGAATTTCTCCACTGTGGATTCTTCATCTGTCGCAAGGAAGATCCGCTCAAATCCATGTTTCTTTATGGCCTGAGCGACAGCGTCCAGGTACTGGTCCAGTGTCACGACTTTCGCGTGATTGATATATTCATTCCGGAAATCCGTCCCCCGGACGTGAACGCCGATGCACTTCTTATCGCCCAGAATATCATCAAGGTTACGGTTGATATATTCCTGTACCTCCGGTTTGAGACGAATATATTTTGCATAGAGCTCCGCCCGCTTCTTCATATACTCCTCGGCCTGTCCGCTGTTCGCGATAAAGTTTCCGAGGACCGTTATCTCTCCGTTCACATTTCTGTGGCACTGTTTATACAAAGCCACGTTGCGGCTCTGACGTGCGTCCTTCACGGGGATATCCGATACCGGCTCGAAGTAATACTCGAAAGCGTTCTCTCCCCCGTTAATGGGATGCCCTTCGTTATAAATGCATTTATCGCTGTACTCGACGACCGGCTTCATGTGAAATCTTTCCGCGAAATACAGACCATCCATGACGGCCATGAACAGGGCAAAGAAGCCCAGCGCGAAATTGTCCATATAAATAAGATAAATCAGTTCATCCGGATTTAAGTCTCCGAAATTTTCGTATTTGATCGTCGTAGGGTCATGATTGATGTCCAGGACAAGCTTGCGGGATTCGTTGTCTTTGAAGTATCGCACACAGTTTGCGACATAGTAGGCTTTCTCGTGCTTTTTCAGAAAGTTAAGTACATTATTTCTGAGATCCATATTTCACTCCATAATTTTTCTGTGATATCGGGGCAAAAGATCTTATGTTACTCTGTAATAAGTTCTATCTCATGGTGATTTCTCTGATCTTCCGGCGGAAGAGCCATATAATCACCATAAATTCTCTTCAGATAAAGATCATACTGTTCCGGAACACGGAAATTGACACCTTCGAACGGAATTTCAGTCTTCTTTCCGTAAATTGAGCGTTCCATGACACTCTTGAACTTGTAGACACCCATCAGATTAATAATGTAATATCCTCTGCTGAAACGATACCTGCGCAGGCACTGATTATACTTTTTGATCTGTTTCGGTGTATCGAGGAAACGCTCCACATGAATGAGACTTCCGAATCGGATCATAGCCTTCTCGATGAACGGCCTGTTCTTCTTATTAACGGAAACCATATCATCGAAACAGGAGAACATGAACATCATACGTCTGTAAAGGATATGGTATTTCCTTAATGTAAAGTGAATCTTGTTCTTCGGCATGGAGTCCAGCGGGAAAATATCGACCCAGACATTCCAGACCTGTTCATTCTTTCTGGAGGTCGTTTTGACTTTAGCTCTCTTGTCGATGATCTTGGCGAATGGGAACAGATAGCTGCTGTCCTTATCGGGAGTAAGAATTTCGTAAGGATATTCAAATTCCTGCTCGGCGGCTTTCAGAAAACGCTCATAATCCGGGCGGGGCATCGCGATGTCCACATCATCGTCCCAGGGAATAAAACCTCCGTGGCGAACAGCGCCGAGGAGGGTGCCGCCGCTGAGAAAGTATGTAATGTGATTTTTGTTGCAGATCTCTTTTACTTTTTTCAGCATTTCAAATTCCAGAAGCTGGAGTTCTCTGAGAGTGCCTTCGGCCGGCCTGACATTATTTTCCATTGAATAATACCTCATCTAATAAGTAAGATTACTAAAACTTCCCATACTACAGTGCTTTAGTGCGCC
>DMAZ01000127.1 GCA_003446335.1 Lachnospiraceae bacterium
TCGATCAGAACAGGCATTCCTTTGATGACGGCTCTGCCGATCGGAACGGATGTGGTGATCGTTGAAGAGCCGGCACAGCCTGCGATGATCGTTCCCTCAGCTTCAGAATCAAGATTGATCATGCGTTTTCCATCAACGAAGGAAGGATCCAGCGCGTTCGCACCGGTGAGGCCTGTCTCCTCGTCTACCGTGAAAACACATTCAAGAGGAGGATGAGCAATTGTATCATCATCAAGGATGGCCAGCATATAGGCAACGCCGATACCGTCATCGCCGCCGAGTGTTGTCCCGTCAGCGGTGATGTAATCTCCGTCAACAAGAAGAGAGATAGGATCGGTCTCAAATGAGTGGCTGACGCCCGGTGCTGCAACACATACCATGTCCATATGTGCCTGAAGAATAACTGAATCAGAGTCTTCGTATCCTTCTGATCCGTACTTTTTAATAATAACATTTCCCTCTTCGTCGGCTATTGCGTCAAAATTATGATCAATCGCGAACTGGACAAGATACTCTGTAAGAGCCTGTGTATCGCCGGACCCATGCGGAATGGCAGCAATCTCCTCGAAAAAGCGAAAAACATTTTTCGGTTCTATATCTGTTAAAATGCCCATATTATCTCCTTTCTGCGTGCTGAACTGTAGTTGAACTAAAGATGTAATGCTTCCTGCTTTCAGATAACGAAGTTTCCCGTGAAACAAAAAAGGGATGCACTAGACACCCCTTCTAATAACATGATTCAGATTATTCGTCATCATCCTCGTAATCCATATCGTCTTCATCATCGATATAGTCGTCATCATCGTCATCGATTTCGTAATCGTCATCATCATCCTCGTAATAATCATTGGAAGGAGCCGGACGAGATGTCTGCGGGGAGAGTTCCATACGATTCTGTCTTACAGTATCATAGGCACCCTGAAGGGCATCGATAAAAGCCTTATACTTAACACCGGCATCCTGGATCGTCGCGCCGGTAACGACTTCGATATTGGCAAGCATTTCATCGGTATAAGTGAGCGCAGAAAGACGGATATTGTTGGCGTCCTGTGTTGCAGAATCAAGAATTCCCTGAGCCTGTTGATTAGCTTTATTAATTGTGTCGTTGGCCTGTGCGTATGCCTGCTGCATGACTTCGTGCTGGCTTACGAGTTCTTTCGCACGGGTCTCGGCATTGGCGATAATTCCGTCAGCCTTGGCCTGTGCATCTGCAAGAATTGCGTCCTTATTGGAGATGATTTTCTGATAACGCTTTATCTCTTCAGGTGTTTTGAGCCGTAACTCTCTTAACAGCTCTTCAAGCTCTTCTTTATTAACAACGATCTTAGTCGTGGATAAAGGCTGGAATTTACAGCTGTCCACATATTCTTCGATTTCTTCAATGATCTGCTCAATTCTGCTGGCCATTTTTTTTCTCCTTATACCCAGATTTTTTATAAAAATGAGTGAGAATGAACTCTCAATACGGGAACATTCCTATCAGAGTCACGGAATTACTTTTTTCTTCAATGCCTCAGCGACAATTTGGGGTACGAACTGATCTATTGAAGCATTAAATCCAGCGACTTCCTTCACGGTCGTCGAACTGAGATAAGCGTATTCCAGACTGGTAATAAGAAACATTGTATCAATGTCCGGAGCAAGAATTCTGTTGGTCTGAGCCATTGAAAGCTCATATTCAAAATCAGTGATTGCCCGCAAACCCCTTATTATGACCTGTGCGTTACATTCCCGAACAAAGTTCACAGAGAGACCCTCAAATGATTTTATACTGACATTTGGGATATCTCTCGTAACTTCCTTAAGTATCTTAACACGTTCTTCTGTGGAAAACAACGGAGTTTTTTGCGAATTGAACAAAACTCCGACGATGACTTCATCGAACTGCTGCGATGCACGTTTAATAATATCCAGGTGTCCGTAAGTCACCGGGTCGAATGAACCCGGATATACCGCTCTGTGTATCAATATTGTATTACCTCAAAATTCTAAGAAAAAGATGCTGACTTTGTCCGTAATGCCTCTCCTTGTAGATTTCATATCCCAGGTCATTAAGGTAGGAAAAGTCAGTTCTGGGTGATGCTTCTACTACTATAATTCCGTCTTCAGCCGGCAGGCTGCTCTCCGCAAGATACGTGAGCGTGATCTTTTCAAGGCCCTGATTGAAAGGAGGATCCATGAAGATGACATCGAACGGTTCCTCCGATTCCAGTCTTGCGAGGACGGAATTCACATCGCCTCTTATGAGCCTTGCTCTGTCCGACAAGCGGGTGAACTCCAGATTTTCAAGGATAAGTGACTGATGTGCCCGTGTTTTTTCTACAAATGTACAGCTCGCGCAGCCTCTGCTGAGCGCTTCGATTCCGATGGAGCCGCTTCCCGCATAGAGATCCAGAAAACGACAGCCCGGAATCCTCGGCATTAAAATATTAAAAAGTGTCTCTTTCGTCCTGTCTGTGGTCGGACGTACATCCAGTCCTTTGACAGTTCTGAGCGGCATGGATCTGGCCGTTCCGGCTATTACTCTCATAATATGTCACTGCTTTTCATGCTGAGCCTCCAGTCTAAATCTCCTCTGCCGAGACCAAGTACCATCAGTTCAGCTGTTGCTATGTTGGTCGCTACGGGAATGTTATTACGGTCACATGCCGTTACGACTGTACTCACATCGGGATCTTTGGGATCGATCATGTTGGGATTATAGAAGAAAATGACCATGTCCATGGCATTCCTTTCTATCATTTCAGTGAACTGCTTGTCGCCCCCGATCGATCCCGGAAGGAACTTGTGGACATGTAGATTAGTCGCCTCTTCAATTCTTCGGCCTGTTGTGCCTGTTGCATAGATGTCATGCCGGGACAGAATTCCCTTGTACGCTATGCAGAAATCTTCTATGAGCGTCTTTTTACTGTTATGAGCTATGATTCCTACGTTCATCTTATACCCCTTGTGTTGCCTGGCATCAAATCTCGTATCGGAAATACACGAAACGCATGAATGCGCTGATAAACAATATTCCATATACAGTATAGCAAATTTGACAAAAACAGGCAATACATTGCGGTTATTTTTCATCGTTTTGCTGAAAAAACATCACAAAGACGAGAAATGATCCGTTTCCAGATATGTCTTCATTCTTCCTCGCAGGATTGCAAAATCTTCAGAAATAAGGCCGGGATCATCATGCATGATGACTGCAGCCAGCTCGCCCGCTTTTTGCAGGATCTCAGCGTCCCTTGAAATATCCGCTATACTGAAATAGGCATCTCCGCTCTGCCTGATGCCGAGAAGATCACCCGGTCCCCGCAGTTCGAAATCCTTAGCAGCTATTTCGAATCCGTTATTGGAATGATTCAGAATATCCAGCCTCCGGCGAATGGTCTCACTCTGCTGTCCGGCCATGAAAATACAGTAGGACTGTGCCTCCCCACGCCCGACTCTTCCGCGGAGCTGGTGCAAAGTGGCAAGACCAAAACGTTCGGCATTCTCGATCATCATGACCGTCGCGTTCGGGACATCGACACCGACTTCGACGACTGTCGTGGAGACCAGGATCTGTATCTTCCCTTCCGAAAAAGCTTCCATGACCTTATTTTTCTCTGACGCTTTCATTCTCCCGTGAAGGGCGGAAACAGAAACATCCGGGAATTCTTTTTTCATTTTTGCGGTGTACTCAATGACATTTTCCGCCTCGAGTCCTTCTGCAGCCTCTATCATGGGGCATATGATATAGGCCTGATGTCCGGCTTCTATTTCGCGCCGGATAAAACGCATCGCATTGGGCCTCCAGGCAGGATCCACAACACAGTTCTTTATGGGAAGTCGTCTGGCCGGAAGCTCATCGAGGACAGAAATATCCAGATCCCCGTAAAAGATGATGCCGAGTGTTCTGGGAATCGGAGTTGCTGACATGACCATCATGTGGGGCGGTCTTTGTCTGTCTGACAGAGCTTCCCGCTGATATACACCGAAACGATGCTGTTCATCCGTTATGACCAGAGCAAGATCCTTATACTCCACTGTATTTTGAATAAGGGCATGTGTTCCTATTATTATATTTCCTTCTCCGGAAGAAATAGCCCGGAGAGCTTCTCTTCTCTCTGCTGCCCGAAGGGAGCCCGTAAGAAGGATCGGATGGAGCCGGCAAAGATGCTGCTCCCCGACAAGAGCCTGCATTTTCTCAAAATGTTGTTTTGCAAGCACTTCTGTCGGGGCCATCAGGACACTCTGATAGCCGCAGGATGCCGTCATGATCATTGCGAGGAAAGCCAGGATCGTTTTGCCTGAACCGACATCCCCCTGGATCAGTCTTGACATACGGTGGCCGCTTGAAAGATCTTGCTCGATTTCCCGCCATACATTCATCTGTCCTCCGGTCAGCCTGAACGGGAGACCCTCAATGACATCTTCTGTATCCCATGTCTCGCGGATGTCGAAAGCAGAACGGATTTCTTCTTCGTGCATTCGTATCATCCGAAGACCGAGTATGAACTGAAAGAATTCGTCAAATGCGAGTCTGCTGCGGGCCCGCACCATCATCTCCTGATTTTCGGGAAAATGGATGCAGTAGGAAGCCTCCGCTTCGTCCATGAGACCGCTCATTGCGACGATCTGTTCAGGCAGGAATTCAGCAGGCGGACCGCACATTTCAAATGCAGCTCTTACGGCTTTTGAGACGGTGTTATTGGAAAGGCCTTTTGTGAGTCCGTAGACCGGATTCAGGGTATCTGTCTTTTCCCCGTACTGATCGGGAGAATAGATCTCGGGATGCTCCATGACCCGGCCGCTGCGCCTTATTGCGACAGTGCCTCTGAATATGTAAGTATTCCCTTTTTTTAAGATGGAACGAATGTAAGGAGAATTGTACCATACCAGCCGGATCCGCCCGGTAAGATCTTCCGCGTCAAGAGAAGTGATCGTCAGCTTTCCTTTTGAAAAAACGGATACCCCTTTTGATACCGTGACGGAAATCGCGCACTTTTTTCCGATCGTGAGATTTGAGATCGGTTCCGGTTCCGTATATTCATCGTAATGAACAGGATAATACTCAAGCAGCTTCTCTGCGCTGTCCACACCCAGCTTCATAAAGAGAGCTTCGGTCTTGGGTCCTATTCCTTTTAACTCAGATAATTTCATCATGAATACTCAAAAACTGCCGTATGCGGTCGAAAGGCCTCATACGGCAGCAGATTTTACAAAAACAACAGATGAAAAAAATTATTCAACAGAAAGAATTACATAGTAAACAGGCTGACCACCGTGATTTACTTCGATATCGATATCCGGATATGCTTCACTGATTCTTTCACGGAGAGCTTCGGCATCTTCATCGGAAAAATCTTCTCCGTTATAAATACTGATCAGCTCGGAATCTTCATCCGTCAGTTTGGAGAGCATATCCATGACGACGTCAGAAACATCCGGTCCGACTGACATGATCCCTTCATCGCCGATTCCCATAATGTCTCCGGACTTGATCTCGATACCGTCGATTTTCGTATCTCTGACAGCATAGGTGACCTCACCGGATTTGACATATTTGATCTCTTCAGCCATGGCCGAAGCATTATCTTCCGGAGAATTATCCGGAATAAAGTTCACGACTGCAGTGATTCCCTGCGGAATTGTTCTGGTGGGAATTACATGAACATTGCAGTCTTTTGTGAGATCTTTTGCCTGATTTGCTGTAAGAATAATGTTCTTGTTATTAGGCAGAATAAAAACGTTCTCAGCGTGTGCTTTCTGAATCGCGTTCAGCATGTCATCCGTGCTGGGATTCATTGTCTGTCCGCCTTCGATCACTACGTCAGCGCCAAGCTCCCGGAATACCTCGGCCAGACCGTCACCGACCGTGACGGAAATGAAGGCATTCTTCTTGAAAGGTGTTTCAACTTCTGCTTCTGCATCTTTGGACAGCTTTTCCCCGGCTTCTCTTGCTCTTGCCGCCTGTACCTCTTCTGCCTTAAAAAGCCGTTCTTTATGTTCTTCACGCATATTGTCGACTTTCATGCGGGTGAGCTGGCCATATTCAAGACCTTTTTCAAATGCCTTGCCGGGATGGTTCGTATGGACATGGACCTTGACGATATCATCTCCGGCTACAAATACAAGGCTGTCGCCGAGTGAGGCCAGATATGATTTCATATTGTCCTCATCCTCCTCGGTGAACTCTTTGTCAAGCTTTACAATGAACTCGGTACAGTATCCGAATGTGATCTCATCGGTGCTGATCGGCTGAGAAACATTGTGCAGCTGGACCTCGGGAGAGACAAAATTAAGATCGATCTCGAGTCCGTTAAAGGAATCGACTGCCCCGTGAACAACTGCCATGAGGCCTTGTCCGCCTGAATCAACGACACCGGCCTCTTTTAAGACCGGAAGTAATTCAGGCGTTCGCGCGAGTGCTTCGTCACCTTCGTGAAGGACATCTGCGAGGAACTTTGCGAGATCTTCCTTGTCTTCTATCTCCATAGCCTTATCTGCCATGGCTTTCGCGACAGTAAGAATTGTGCCTTCCTTGGGCTTCATAACAGCCTTATATGCTGTTTCGACCGCTTTCTGCATTGCTTCGGCAAGTATCTGGCCATCGAGGACTTCATAATCGCGTATGACTTTGGTGAAGCCTCGAAGCAGCTGAGACAGGATGACACCGGAGTTGCCCCGCGCTCCTCGAAGGGAACCGGAAGAAATGGCTTTTGCCAGGTCTTCTACAGACGGGTTCATCAGTTTGTTCACCTCGGCTGCCGCAGACATGATGGTCAGTGTCATATTTGTTCCCGTATCCCCGTCAGGAACAGGGAAAACATTCAACTCATTGATCCAATTCTTTTTGATTTCAAGGTTCTTTGCTCCGGAAAGGAACATTTTCCGAAGCATTGACGCGTCAATTGTTTGTGTACCCACTTTATCTCCTCCCGAATCAGTCGATCACTCGAATTCCGTCGATCATAATGTCTATATGCTCAACGGTCATGCCGGTGAATTGTTCAAGCTTGTAACGGACACTCTCTACGAGATTGTCCGACATCGCTGTCAGATTGACGCCGTAGGAAACTATGCAATGCAGTACAAGTGATATTTTATTGTCATTAATTTTAACATTGATACCATATTTCAGGCTGTCCTTTTTCAGAAGGTGTACAAGGCCGTCCTTCATGCTGATTGCCGCCATGCCTACAATACCGAAGCAGCCGACAGCCACAGAACCCGCATAGGTGGCAATTACATCGGAATTGATCGTAACGACACCGTACTCGGTACTTATGCGTCCTTTCATATATTTACCTCCGTAAAATTTCTGGTATAAGAATAAACGTTTCAGGCGATATTCAAGGGTATTATATACGCTTTGTGCAAAAAAGAAAAGGAGTTATTTAAAACAGTATGCCGATGTTCTGATTTTTTTGATGGAAAACACTTGCATCATTCCGAGCTATCTGATAGAATAGTTGACGTTGCAGGCCATGTAGGCCTTATTATATTGTAAGGAGGTGTTATCGATGGCTGTATGCTCTGTATGCGGAAAGGGTGCTCACTTCGGAAATAACGTGAGCCATTCTCATAGAAGAACGAACAAAATGTGGAAATCCAACATTAAGCGAGTTAAGATCATGGAAAATGGTAATCCGAAACATGCTTATGTTTGCACGCATTGCCTGAGATCCGGTAAGGTCGAAAGAGCCTGATGATCAGATTTTTAACGTATCTATTCTTTCAACATGAAAATTAACTCCCGTCCGGTCGGACGGGAGTTTTTCTTATCCTTTTTTTCATACATCCACAGAGTCGATGTCGATATCTTCTGTCGCATTTTCTGCCTTGCTGTTCCCGGTGATCTTATTCACAAAATCGGGGACCATATCGAGGATTTTGCTGAGCCCGTCAGAGCTCTTTACGTTGACAAGCTTCGTTGATCCGTTAGATATAACAAGTACGGCGCACGGATTTATCTTTCCGCCCATGCCGCCGCCGGAATTGTTGGCATTTTTTGAAGAACCGGCCGCAGCACCCGCACCGACAGCAAAGGAAACATCGACAAGCGGTAAAATAATCGTATCGCCCAAATGAATGGGCTCACCGACTACTGTTTTGCTTGAGATGAACTGATTTATCCCCTGATACAGAGACTCTACCGTCGTCTGGAAATCATTTTCTGCCATTATTCCGAATCCTCCTTATTAAATGATTTGATGTAATTAATTACGTATTTAGTATTTTTATTCAATATTGTGGAAAGAGCGATGAACAGAAGATAGAAAATATAAATCCTGCCCTTCAGCTCTGCTTTACCGTTAAATACAAGCTCGTCAAAATCAGGTTCCAGTCTGAATGTCTTTCCGTAAAGAGGATAGAACACACATGCTCCTGCGAGGATCCTGCCTGTTATGTAAGGATCCCCAAGACCGAAATTGGCATATCCGATGAGTTTTCTCGGTATAATATGTCTGATCAGCCTTCCGATCTGTTTTTTCAGGAGAGCAAGAACAGCCTGCGTTTTTTCATCCAGGAGAAAGTCAAAGATATCTCCGGCCTTTCTTGATAATTGTCCGAGTTTTTTCAGGAACTGATCGATCTGCCTGCCGACCCCGGCCGCTTTTTTCATGATCTTACCCGGCAGGTACCAGATCATGGATATCAGTCTGATGAACATCTTTATCAGAGTGGAAATGATTTTCACGACTCCTTTATACAGAGCATGTAAAATCTTCTGAATGAAACGTTTGATCCTGACGGACAGCTCTTCTTTCGGAGCCTTGCTGACTGTCGCGGTCTTCTCGTCAGCTTTTATTTCTGCCCGGACCTCTATCGTCTCCGTTTCTTCTTCCGCTGCTTTCTGAGCTTCTTCCTGTCTGATACGTTCTTCTTCCAGGCGGGCCTCTTCCTCCTCACGCTTTTTACGAGCTTCCTCTTCAAGCTTTTGGCGTTCTTCTTCCTGTCTTCTTTTCTCCTCCAGCTTTCTTGCGCGGGCCTCTGCCTTCAGGCGCTCATAGCGTTCCGGATCTTCTGTTTTCATCCGTTCCAGCTTTTCACGCTTTTCCCGGCGTCTCTGTTCCTTTTCCTTTTCAGCCTTGCTCTTTTTCCTCTCATCAAGCCATGCTTTGACTTTGAATAGCGATATACCGAAAATCCGTATATCCTTGGTCAGACCGGTACCGGAACCCAGATCGTACCTTACTTCGACCGTGAGCATATGAAGAAGCCAGGTGATGACGGCCGCCGCCTCTGTCTGCCCGGGTTCTTTTACCCCCATGGCCCGGTATCGGAAGGGAACGAAAAGAATGAGAAGAATCAGGATCAGGATCAGAGCCAGAATAATCAGCAGCACGGTTAAAATTGTCCTGAGTATTGCGAATAAAATCGCCATTTTCTACTTCCTGTCCCAGTTATACGTCACTTAACGATACTGACTTTTTTTAAATTTTCAATCGTAGGATGCCTGTCAAGAAAAGCAATGAGATCTGCATCCCCCGTCATATTCACGCAGGCTTCTGTAATCGCCCGGACCATCTTGATCGCCTCACCTTTATTGATGGCAAGACCGATGATCTCCGGAAGCCTGTCGCGTATAAATGGCTGTTTCAGGTAAATGGCATTCATGATCTCCAACTGATTGCCGCCGTTTTCCGATTTTGTGATCAGCCATGTCATGTAAGGGGCTTTGCCGGCCTTCAGCATCCGTATGATCTTATCACTTCTATCCTCAATGCTTTCACCTATATAGATTTCCTGACACCATTTTAACATGTTTCCGACCTTATAACTACTTTTAAATAGTTTCCTTTGACTGAATATTTTGTTCTTATCCGTAATAATATGCATCAAATATCTGGTGTGCCATGGGTACTGCCGTCTGACTTCCGGCGCCGCCGTCCTCAGCAAGAACAACAACGACAATATCCGGATCGTCTACATTGGAATACCCGACGAACCAGGAATGCGTTCCGATCTGACCGTCTGCGGTATAATATTCTGCAGAACCTGTCTTGCCTGCGACAGTATACTCCAGCCCGGATAGTTCGCTTGCTGTGCCGTACGAAACAACTCCTTCCAGAAGAGACTGCATGACGGAAGCCTCATCCTCCGTCAGGATCCTTCTGAATTCTGCCGATTTATTCTCCCTTACCGTATGGCCGTCGGCAGATACGATCTTCGATATGAACTGTGGCTGCATAAGAATGCCGTCATTGGCGATCGCGGAAACGATCAGGGCCATATGATAGGGTGTCACCAGTGTATCCCCCTGTCCGAAAGCGGTCTGCATCATTGCTGCGGGACCATCCTCCTCTCTCAGGGTAAATCTGCTCTGACTGTAATTTAGATCACAGGGAAGTTTCTTTCCGAACAGGAGTGAGTCTGCAGTGACTCCGAGCCTCCCTGCTCCTATATTCAGTCCGAGAGAGGAAAAAGCACAGTTGCAGCTGTTGGCAAAAGCCTGTTCGAAATTTTCATCTCCGTGTACAAGACCGTTAAAACAATGGACCGTGTGGTCTCCCACCGTCAGCTCGCCTTCACAGTTAAATTGAAATCCGCTGAATGTGTTATATTCCTGAAAATATGACAGAGCAGTAACGATCTTGAAGGTCGAGCCGGGAGGGTATAATCCCTGGGTCGCTCTGTTGACGAGCTGGCTGCCGGTCTCATCGGAAATGATATCATCCCATTCCTCGGCAATCGTATTCGGATCAAAGTCAGGTTTGCTGACCATGGAAAGGACAGCCCCGGTACGAGGATCCAGAACGAGGATCGCCCCCTGATAATCGCCCAGAACATTATAACACGTCTGCTGAAGTCCCGACGATAATGTTGTCACGACATTATCCCCGGGATTTTTCTGTCCCTTGAATTCATTGATGACCCGGTCGATCACATTATTGTGGGATGTGAGGAGTTCGTAGTTGGCAAGTGCCTCAATCCCGCTCTTCCCGTTCGAAGCAAAGCCGACTGCGTGGGCAAAGACATCTCCGTAAGGGTATTCTCTCACTTCGTTTCCATCATAGGGAACGGTAGCTGCGAGCGTTGTGCCGTCGGCGCTGAGGATGCTTCCCCGGACGACATAGCGGGCCTGTGTGTCCTGTCTTCTGTTGTAGCTGCTGTTCTGAACATCATCTCTTCGATAAATATTGAAATAGACCAGATAGATGATCAGACTGAGGAAGATCAAAACGAATGCGTAGGATATAAAAGCGTACGGCATGGATCTCCTGCGCTCTTCTCTCCTCTGGGTCTTTTCCGCTTTCTTCTGTTCCCTGATCATCGCTTTCGTCAGTCTGCGATTTTGACGTTGTTCGTCCAGACCGTCTGAGGGGAACGGATCCCCTTTTTCTATGTCCTGACCATTCATGATCTTCCTTACATCCCGTCCGATCCTGGCCTCGGTACTGTCATCTCTGTATTTTTTTCTCATTTAAAGCTCCTTCATCTTCTCTCAGAATATATAATCCCTGAATGATAGCGATGAGAATAATTGTACTCATGACGGAACTGCCTCCGTAACTTACCAGAGGAAGTGTGATGCCTGTCATCGGTATGAATTTTGTAACACCTCCTATTGTCAGAAAAATCTGGAACGCATACTCTGCACCGAGTCCGATCGCGACCAGTTTATAAAAGGTATTTTTCCTGATCTCCATGGAAATATTGACGATCAGAAGGAACATGCTCATACATACAAGAATAAGGCACATGGCGAAAACGCCTCCGAACTCTTCACAGATCGCCGCAAATATAAAATCTTTCGAAGCGACCGGAATCGTCTCGGGACGCCCGTGAAAAAGACCCGTTCCGAACCATCCGCCGGCACCGATCGCAAATAACCCCTGAGCGATCTGATATCCCGATGTATCATATACGAGAAACGGATTTTTCCATGCTTCGACTCTTTTTCGTACATGTGCAAAAAGAAAATAGGCCAAGACAGCGGCACCGCATCCTCCGGCCAGACCGACTGTCGGATAGATCGGTCGATTAGTCGCGACGAATACGACAACGATGTAGGCTATGAAGAAAACAAGTGCCGTTCCGAGATCCGTGGATAATACAAGGATCACAACGTGAATGGCAGCAACGATACTGGTCACGGCGACTGATCGGAACGAGGTATCTTTCGAAAGCTTTGCAGCCATAAAAAATACCAGCGTGATCTTTACAAGTTCCGAGAACTGGAAGGAGATCCCTCCGATTGTTATGGAAAGCTTTGCGCCGCCGCTGACAGTGGCAAGGACAAATACGACCATAAGGGCCATGATTCCGACTGCCGCGTACAGCCAGGTAAGCTCTGACAAAATACTCAGTTTTCTTACGATGACCGGTATGATGAAAGCAACAAGTACCGCAGCCGAAGCAATGACGAACTGTTTCAGACCCTCATCCGGATCGAGCCTGGAAATCATGACAAAGCCGATTGCCAGAAGCATCAGCATATCGTTCACAAGGAGCATGGAAGCTTTCTTATAGAGCAGGCGATAGCCATGCAGTGTTATAAAATAAAATACACAGATACCCGGCAGCGTGACAAGTGACAGAATGTTCCCGGTATTAAGGAAAATAAGTATAAACCCAAGAATGGTAAATAGATAGATGATGGTGATCTGTGTTCGGATCACCTTGTGTTTTTTTTCTTCTGTTCTTTTTCCGAAATACGTGTAATCTTCCAGCGCGAACTGCATAATCAGAATCAGAAAAAAATATTTTGATAACTGTGTCAGGATATTCAGCGAATTTCCCATCGCATCCGGGATCCGTGCCAGAATATCCTGAATCTGCATCATATAATTATTCATTCAACTCCTCTGTTAAAATGGCCCTTCGTATGCTCACCGTCGACATCCTTATGACTCATCCCGGAAAGTGCGGAGCGCGCAACTGCACATACTTCGGCTGTTTTCTTTTTGTTTTCATTTGTAAAGATCAGTCTCATGCAGGCCGGCCTGACAGCCCTGAGTGTCTCGATCTCTCCTATCAGTGAAAGAACGACCGGATTACGTATGATATTATAACAGAATGTACAGTCACATTCGACTGTGAATACCCTGCTTTTTCTGTCACGGAGGGCAAGAGTCGGATAGCTGTGTGTGCACGTCGAAGTGGTTTTCTGCAGACACTGGGCAGTGATCATGAGAGGCAGATGACCGTAGATGATCATTTCGGAAGAATGGTTCATGCGGCGCTGCAGTTCTTTTCTGTTCAGTTCGATCGGAACCGTATCTTTCTCAAAGCCGAACTGATCAAGAAATTCTACGGCCCGGCTGTTGAAAGTATATATGGAACTGTCTGTCCGTACATATTTTTCCAGTCCTTCCTCGCGCAGACGTGCCATCGTCTCAAAACTCCTGACGAGAAAGCCGTCAAGACCGATCCGGATCAGATCACCGGCGAAGTTCGAAAGATCGGCGATACCATCTCTTCTCTCGATATAAGGCATGGCCAGCCAGAGTTCTTTTCCGCGTTCATGCGCCCTCCTGAGATAGGATTCTCCTTTTTTAAGTACTTCATCCTTACTGAAATGTCTTCCCGCAAAGAAGCGATAAGGAATATAGATCACCTGAATCGCATCCTCGGAGAGTACCGCGTCGAACTGTTCTTCTGTTTCAACGGAAGCGGTCAGGGCACATTTATAAGGATCACTGAAAGATTCATTGTGGTCCTTCGGACTTGATGCGCTGCAGGAAATACCTGTCAAAGGCCGCATATACGCAGAAAGGAGCTCATCAGTAAGCGCAGAGAAAGCTTTTCTTCTCAGGGCATTCAGCTGAGCCATCGGAACGAAGGACTCACCGTCTGTAATGACCTTGATGTCACGAAATCTGTATCCGGAACCGCCTGCCTTTGAGATCTGTTCCGATATCCGCTGCTGACTGAGAGGTCTGGTCTCAGCTTTTAATACCTTCTCGCCGTATACGGTGACGGAGCTGCCTGTCCTCAATTCTGTCACGTGGAGTGACAGAGGCTTTCCGCAGATGACGCTTACCGTTCCGCTGACTTCAAGGGAGGTGTCACAGCTAACATAGGTATGATTCAGTTTTTCGTAGAGTTCTGCTCTTGCCCTCTCCTCCTGTTCATTCAGTGTGTGCCTGTCTGCTGCGATCATTTCAGGTCCATTGTGTTTTTTCAGATACCCCTCTGTAAAGCCGTCCCTGTTGAACAGGGTCAGGAGCATCTGCCGGTCCTTCTTCGTAACGCTGTAGCCGGAACGACCGTATGCCTTATAGCGGTCCAGATACTTTCTGTAGATACTGACGACGCCGGCGCCGTATTCCGGCTGTTTCATCCTTCCTTCAATCTTAAAGGAACAGACACCTGCCTCTATCATATCAGGAAGAAAATCAAGTGTGCACATATCCTTGGGGCTTAAAAATTCGCCGCTTTGCGCAGATTTTCTCTCGGACGTCTTTTTTCTGTCCGCGCTGCTCAAAGTATAGCGGAGCCGGCATGGCTGGGCGCATCTTCCTCTGTTCCCGCTTCTTCCGCCGATCATGGAGGACATGAGACATTGTCCTGAATAGCAGACACAAATCGCACCGTGTACAAATGCCTCCACCTCCAGTCCGCTCTTTAAACGTATTTCTCTGAGCTCTTCAAGAGAAAGCTCTCTGGCAGGAACGACTCTTTGGACACCGTATTCTCCCAGCAAACGCGCACTGCAGGGACCTGTCACGGTCATCTGAGTACTTGCGTGAAGGGGCAGATCCGGAAATGTCTCATGAAGATACTTCAGAACACCGAAATCCTGGACAAGTACGGCATCCAGACCATGCAGATAGTAGGGCGTGATATAATCTTTGAGATCGCGAAGTTCCTCTTCTTTCAGAAGCGTGTTCACGGTCAGATAAACGCGAACACCTCTTGCATGGGCATAGTCGATTGCCGATACAAGATCGTCTTCTTCCGGATTCTCCGCGTAAGCTCTCGCTCCGAACCTTGATCCGCCGATATAAACTGCGTCCGCTCCGGCCTCTATGACCGCTTTCAGTCCGGTCACGGAACCTGCGGGAGCAAGTAATTCAATAAAATTTTCTCTTTCCATAGCAGTCCTTAAAAGTGAAAAGGGTGATCACGTAATGTAATCACCCTGTTAACAGCTTTCTGATTCAATGATTTCGGGAAGACTTATACTTGTCTTTCCCCGACGGCAATTCGTCGGGACTTGTAAGTTCATCCAATTCCATCTGGAGTTCGACGATTTGCTGCTTCAACTCATAGAGCTCTTTATCTTTATTCTGCAGGTCTTCGTCGAACACCTCCGCCTGATTTCTTGCCTTGAAATAATCGTCGGCAATGTTGAGTGCAAGAAGGGTGTTCTTTAATTCCGCTGTCATACGGTTCCATCCCTTAATTTCGCTGAGTTCATTCATCTTATGGTTAAGATATGCGGCCACTCTCTGCAGATATTCTTCGCTCTCATAACCGGAAAGTGTGGTAACTTTTCCTCCTATCACAACTGTGACCGTATTTTTTGATGACATAGACGTCCTCCATTACCGAACAGGGTAGCCTGTACTGAATTATTATATATGAACATTATACAAAAAAAACAAAAAAATACAACCGTTAATTGCCTTCGAGCGGGAGACCCAGATGTCTGTAAGCCAGAGGTGTAGCGGTCCTGCCCCTTGGAGTCCGGGTAATGAAACCGTTTTTGAGAAGATAAGGCTCGTATACGTCCTCTATCGTTCCGGAATCCTCTCCGATCGTGGCTGCAAGTGTTTCCAGACCTACCGGCCCGCCTCCGAATTTAACAATCATAGTCTCAAGAATACGGCGGTCGAGCATTTCCAGGCCGAACTGATCCACTTCCAGAAGATCCAGGGCAAAGGAGGCGACTTCATCCGTTATGATCCCGTTATATCTGACCTGGGCGAAATCTCTGACTCGCTTGAGCAGCCTGTTGGCAAGTCTCGGCGTGCCTCTCGATCTTCGAGCCAGCTGAAGGGCACCGGGGTCATCAATTTCTACATCGAGAAGGATCGCAGATCTCTTGATGATCATTTTAAGCTCCTCCGGTGAATAATACTCGAGGTGATCGACGACACCGAAACGATCACGGAGCGGGGCTGTCAACATGCCCGGTCTCGTCGTTGCACCGACAAGTGTGAATCTGGGCAGATCAAGACGGATCGATCTCGCGGTCGCACCCTTGCCGATCACGATATCAATCGCAAAGTCTTCCATGGCAGGATACAGGACCTCTTCCACCTGGCGGCTCATTCTGTGGATCTCATCAATGAAAAGGATGTCTCCCTCCTGCAGGTTATTCAGGATCGCGGCCATATCGCCGGGCTTTTCTATTGCGGGGCCGCTGGTGACTTTCAGATGGGTCCCCATTTCATTTGCGATGATCCCGGCAAGGGTCGTCTTGCCGAGTCCGGGCGGGCCGTAAAGAAGAACGTGATCCAGACTGTCTCCCCGCATTTTGGCGGCATCGATATATACTCTGAGATTTTCTTTTGTTTTTTCCTGGCCGATATATTCTTCAAGCCGTCCCGGTCTGAGGCTCGGTTCTGTCTTTATATCCTCATACGTGGCTTCGGTCGTTATTTTTCTTTTCGCAGGCATATAAGTTCCTTTATATCAGTTTTTAGAAGACTGCCCTTTCTTATCTTATAAAAATGCATCTTTTATATCTCACGAAGTGCCGCTTTCAGCAGCTTCTCCACGGTTATCTCATCCATCTGGGATGCCGCTCTCCGAACAGCTTTAAGGGCCTGTGCATTTGAATAGCCCAGGGCAGCAAGTGCAAGGACAGCTTCCGACTGTGCCCCTCCCTGGGCTTCTTCCGCTTCAGCTGTATGAGATGCTTTCTTTTCGAAAGCATCTTCAAGATCGACCTTATCTTTCAGCTCCAGTATGATTTTCTGAGCCGTCTTTCGACCGATCCCGGGTGCCTTCGCAATCGTAGCTGAGTCATTGGACAGAACTGCGAAACGAAGTGTATCCGCTGAAAGACCGGATAGAATACTCACCGCGGCTTTCGGACCGATTCCGCTGACACCCAGCAGCATACGGAACAATTCCAAATCATCCTCTGATAAGAAGCCGTA
>DMAZ01000179.1:0-8391 GCA_003446335.1 Lachnospiraceae bacterium
TGTCTGTCGTATCATTCCTTATTACGGCAGACATTTCTGCTTTCTTTCTTGCTGCCGATGATCCTGTGAAAGTCCGGGTCTTTCGGAATATTAATATTAATTCCCTTCTCCCTGGAAGTAAGTACGCAGAGCTTCTGGAGGAGCGGTATGAATTCCAGCCCGATGCAGCCATCCTTCTGTTCCCCCGCGAACGTGAGGACCTTAAATCCCTTTTCGCGGTAATACTCCTGCAGGCGCACTTCCGTGCAGGTCGCATTCCCGTACTGCAGAAAAAGAAAAACGCTGCGCTCCGTCACGGAATTATAGATGCCGTGTACAAATTCATCCGCCGTATAGCCGCGCACGGAAATCCGGCACATTTCTGAAAATTTCAGCACGATTTCAGGAAGATGCCCTTTCAGTCCGTCCGATATAAGAATAATCAGCTCTTCAGCCGAAGCCAGTTTCCCGGACAGCTCTCTGATTTCAGTATCCGTTCCTGTCAGGCCTCTCTCCACAGCAGCACAGAGCTTCCGGATATCCACATCGGCAGAGTCTTTATGATCTACCGTCGGCACAGCTTCTGTCAACACAGTTTCCGGCAACATCGCCTCCGGCAGCGTCGCCTCCGACAGCACCGTTTTCGACAGCACCGCTTCCGACAGCATCATAAGTGCCAGTGTCGTCGCCGTGTATCCTTTCGTGGTCGCCCCGGCATCCTCATAACCGCAGGGGGTAAGCATTTCCGCGTCTGCTGCCTTCTTCAGCGGAGTCTCCTCCTCCCCTGTCACAGCAAGCGTACGAAAACCTGCCCTGCGGGCATCCTCAACGGCCTCGATCACCGCTGTGCTCGTCCCCTGCTGAGAAATACCCGCTACGAGAGTATCGTGACTCAAAAGCGGCAGAATATCCCGGAATTCAGCAGGATAAAAGACCTGTATCCCCGTTCCGAATTTTTTTCTCTTCGAAAAGACTGCCGCACAGGCGGCGTTGAACGATGACCCTGTTCCGATCAGGATCAGATGTGAGACCTTTTCTCCCTTTATAAGACCGGCGGCATCCGCAAGCATGTCCTTTCCGGAGTCTGACAGCTCCCTGATGACTTCGGATGTCTCATTTATATATTCCATTGCATCGCCGTAGTAAATCATCTTATCCCTCTTAAAATCCGAAAGCGTGCCGCCGCGATCTGCGGCCGGCACGCCCGATATCAATCTGTGTATGGTCTTCCGTGACCGAAAGCGCCGTCAAAGGTGCTGACATTCATTGCCGCAAATTCCGCCGCATCGTCAAGTGCCGCGCGAATCGCCTCCGGACGCTCTGTTCCGCTCTTTGACCGGTCGATATAGCTGTCCATAAAGACGGTAAGGAAGGAATCTCCCGCCCCCATTGTATCTTTTACTTTTTCGACCATATGCGCCGGCTGTACATAGAACTGTTCTCCGTCATACATCATGCATCCTCTGGATCCACGGGTCAGGGAAACAAGTTCCGGTCCGAGAGAATGGACGAACTTCAGATGCTCCTTCGCTTCCTCGTCCGTTCCGTCGAAGCTGCAGAAGGCGTACGTGACATAGGGCGCATTCTGCTCATAATACTGTCTGGATGAATCATCGGAAAAGTCAAAGCTGACCTTTATCCCCGCTGCCTTCATCTTGGGAAGCTCGGATTCCGTGTAACAGTAGTTTCCTGTGTGGACAAAGTCGAACTGTTTCATGTATTCCAGGTCGAAACGATCAAGAATATAGGGAGTCTTTCCGCGAACGCCGCCCTGATTGTAGTCTCCGAAGATGCGGTCACCGTCGATCAGTGTGCATTTGGACCAGCCGTTCTCGCCTTCAAGCTGCCTGCATTTGACCATCTCGATACCAAGTTCTTCCAGGACTCCGATGACAAATTCCGCGATGTCGTCATTTCCGAAATAGCCCATATATGCGCTTCTTTTTACGCCGAAGATCGTAGAGTATGCACAGAGATTCACGCAGTTCCCGCCCGGATACATGATATGGGAATGCTCATACAGATCCACCACGTTATCGCCGAAACCAAGTACGCTCACATTATGCTCAGCCATTTAATGTTCCTCCTTTTGAATGAATATTTTCCCGAATTAATACTCGACGACGCCCATATACCTTCTCATATCGAGCGGATGCTGTCTCTTGTTCTGAAGACCGGTCCTGTATGCAACGCTCATCGCGTAAAATACCATCGGGCAGAAATATTCGTTGACGCTCTCATCGATCGCACCGATGCCGAGCTCTTCAGCGTCTATAATCTCATACTTCTTTGCATATTTGTTAAGGAAAACTTCGCAGCGCTCATCCATTACGCGGGCAGCACCTGTTCCTTTCAGAAGAATATAGAGATGGTCTTCATCCGTGCACTCGAACGGGCCGTGGAAATACTCGGCACTGTGGAGATAGCAGCAGTCCATCCACTGCATTTCCTGCAGAGAGCAGATTGAAAATCCGTAAGCCTGGGAGAAGGATGCACCGGATCCCATGATATAGAGGAACTTCTCATCATAGTACTTCTCGGCAAAAAGCCATGTTCTGTTCTGAACTTTCTTTACTGCCGCGCGGACAATACCGTCTGCTTTCCTGAGACCGTCAAGGATCGCGTCATACTTGGTGTAGTAGGGTTCCTGGGCCTTCATGAGCTCGTTCAGAATGCGGAGAACAAGACCCTGTGGACGTTCATTTTCATTCGTGCTGTCTTCCCAGCTGTAAACGAGCGGATTGTACTTTTCCTGAACACAGAGAGATTCCGGATTGTGTGTCATTGTGATGATCCCGCTGCCGCGCTCAAGAGCAAGCTCCGCGATATCAATGACTTCTTTCGTGTTACCTCCATGTGAGCAGGTGATGACCAGAGCGTGCTCGTTCAGGAACTTTGACGGAGACTGTGTGATCTGGCGGGCCGTCAGCCAGTGTGCATGCATAGTCTCGGATTCAGCGTTGATGAAATAATAACCGGGATACAGATCCACGAGAGAACCTCCGCAGGCTGTCAGAAATACGTCACGGATCTCACCTTTTTCCTCAATAATCTTTGCGATCAATTCTTCTGCTGTATAACTCATTGCTCTTTTCTCCTTATCAAAATATATCCAGACCGGATTTGTTTCTATTTTTCAGTTTTTCTATGCTTTCTTCTTTTCAAATGCTGCTTTTGCCGATTGCAGTTCCTGCGTATCACATTCCTGCGGATATTGTACAGAACACCAGGACAATGATCGTCATCAGGATCCAGGGCTTCCAGAATGTCTTCCACCATTTTCCGAAGGTAAGACCGCAGACCGCGAGGCCGGCGACCGTTGTTCCTGCGACCGGGCTCATGATATCTGTCAGCTGATTCGCGTACTGAAGGACCGTGACAGCCGCTTCCGGGTTGGTTCCGTGCAGGTCGCAGAGAGATGACATGATCGGGATCGTGAGTGCTGCCTGTCCCGAAGAGGAGGGAACAAGAAGTGCAAGGAAGCTCTGTACGATATACATGAAGAATACGAATACCGCGTTGCTTGTCCCCTGAAGCATATTTGCGAGAGCGTTCAGGATCGTGTCGATGATCATGCCATCCTGAGCAACGACCATGATGCCGTTACAGAAACCGATGACCATGGCTGCGAACGCAATGCCTGCCACACCGTTTATGAACTCTCCGGCAATTTCCTTCTCATTCAGTCCGCCGGCTATACCCATGAGGATGCCCATGCCGAGGAATACCATGGAAAGTTCATTCATATACCAGCCGTATTTGACCAGACCGAAGACTACGAGGATCATGCCCAGAATAAAAATTCCCAGGACGATTTTATGGCGTGTGTTGAACTCGGAAGCTTCACCGTCTTCTGACAGCTCCATATGCTTTCTCTTAACAAGATCATCCTCATAGCAGACGGACAGTTCGGGATTCTTCTGGATCTTTCTTGCGCGAAGCATTGTAAAGCCGATCACTACAGCCATCATGATCACGAACTGGATCATGCGGAAGATAAGCTGCGGATTGCCCTGAATTCCGGCAATACCCTGTGCGATCAGGACACTGAACGGGTTGACTGTAGAGGCCGCGTAACCGATTGTCGCACCGCCGCAGACGACCAGGAATACTGTCATGGAGTCATATCCCATCGACAGAAGGATCGGCATAAGGAGCAGGTAAAACGGGACCAGCTCATCGGACATGCCGAATGTGGAGCCGCCAAGACCGAAGAGGACCATCAGGATCGGAATGATAAGAATTCCCTTATCGCCCAGAACCCTGACAACATTTCTGAGCCCCAGTGTCATCGCCTTCGTTTTGTCCATGATGGCAAATACGCCGCCGATGATGAATACGAATGCAAGAACTTCGACCGCCGCCTGAATGCCCTTGCCGGGAGCCATGAGAACCGCAGAAAGTCCCTGACGAAGATCTCCGTCCTCCGTCACTTTCGGAACGCCTGCATAGGTACCGGCGATCGCAACTTCTCTCTCACCGGCTGCCGTACTGACTACTTCACGCTGAAACGCGCCGCTCGGTATGATCCATGTCAGGATCGCCACTACAACGATCAGAAAAAAAATCAGTGTGATTACATGTGGCATCTGCAGACTGAATTTCTTTTTTGCCTTATCAGCCATTTTTATTTCCTCCATCCTTAACCTTCATATACAATTTCGCCGTTCAAAACAGTCATTATCACTTTGGCTTCTTTACTATCTGTCTGTGCCGGAGCTGTCAGATCTCTGTCAAATACCGCAATGTCCGCATAGTTTCCTGCCTTAAGAGTACCGATCCGGTCCTCCATCCCCAGGTCATATGCACCTCCCCGCGTCCATGCCTTCAGGATCTCCGCTGCGGTAAGTGTATTCTGTTCATTAAACAGAGCCCCGCCTTCAAGGTGACCTCCCGCGGAGTAATAAATCGATGCGGGAACGTCGGGGATCATCAGCGGAAGATCTGTCGCTCCGCACAGATTCATACCGGAATCCTTCATCTTTCTTCTGTTCCAGTAAAAAAGTGCCCGCTCCGGACCGATCGTTCTCTCAATATTTTCCAGAACGACTTCGCCGGGATCCAGAGACATGATCTGGAAATACAGTTCAGCGGATGCCCCGATCGCTCCGAGCCGTTCCAGATCGGTCGGATCCGAGAACTCCATATCCGTCAGGGCCTGTCTGTTCTTCAGTCGGCCATCTTCCATCTCACACTTTTCGTAAATGGAAGCAACTTTTCCGACAGCGCCGTCGCCCTGGCAGTGAAGGCTCCACCGGAATCCTTCCCGATCCGCCAGAAGAACATCCCGTTCTATTGTTTCATAATCGATATCCATTGAACAGGTGAACTTCTCTTTTTCATATGGCTTCTTAAGATCGCCTCTCCCGGACGCGATCGTTCCGTCGGTCATCCGGTTGAATCCACTGAACCGGACCTTATCTCCGGTAAATTGTTCACGCATATTCCTGGCGTACTCAAGGTTCATCCCCTTCAGGACCGGCTGGGACATAAAGAACCATCTCAGGGTAAAGCTGCTGTCATTTTCTTTTTCTTTTAAAATATCCGTGAACCCGTAATAATCATCAAATCCCATTTCCTTTACGGTCGTTACCCCCTGTGCATTCAGCATCCGGCAGTAATCCGCAAGTTCTTTCTCCATGAAAGCTTTTTGATCGATATAGGTCTTCATCAGTCGGGCAATACCTTCGTCCGAATAATCCGTTTCCTCATCCCTCCCGGCATGTCTGATCGCCCAACCGATGAAGAAAGTATGTGTATCTGTAATTCCCGGCATTACCAGCTCATCCGTGAATCGGATGATGCGGTCCGCACCGGCCATGAGTTCTTCCGGCGCTGTGCCTCGTCCCACTTCGGCGATCTTATCGCCTTTTATGAGGACATATCCCCGGTAAGCTTCGTCATCGATTGCGTCAAATATGTGCTCCGCACATATCAGCAATATCTTTTCCGCTTCCAAGACTGATCTCCTTTCCTCAAATGTTCTTTTGCTCATTTTCCGATGAATCCTGTGCGCGCGTTTTTCGGATATTTCGGAACCCCTTTTTTGCCAAGTATTGTATGCTTTGTACTAAATCGTCATATAACGTTATGTTCTTGACATGTTGAATGTAACATCATATATCGTTATGTTCAAGTGCTTTTTTATATCTTTTTCTATTTCTGATTTTTGCACAAAATGGTTGGTTGAAAGTTGTGGTATTTGCACATAAAAAGACCCGAAACAATGCTCTCACACCGTTTCGGGTCATATCTTTTTTAAATGGAAATTCTGTATCTGCTGCCTACGATGTAATCGCAGGTAATAAAGGCCGGCTTCCCTGTTTCATCATACTGGTAATTATTCATTATAAGGAGCGGCTCACCCGGCAGGATATTCAGGAGCTCCGCACTCTCGCGCTCAGCCAGCCCGGCCTCGATCGTGCTGTCACTCTCCGGAGCATTTCCGAATCCGAACTGCCGGGCAAGAAGACCATAGAGAGAACCGTCTTCCAGTTTCGTCGTCTCTATCCCCGCAAATCTTTTTTCGGGCAGAAGAATCGTTTCCAGCATGATCGGAACACCGTCAATTCCCATGATCCTCTTGATTTCGATCAGTTCATCCTGCGGGGAGATTCCGAAAAAATCGCTCTGCCACTTCTGCGGTTTGATCAGGCCGCTCGAAAGAACATGGGACGAAGGTACGCCTCCGCTCGCTCTGCATGCCTCGGAAAAACTCACAGATTTCTTCATCTCCACTTTTCTGTGGATCTTGGGTGCCTCCACGAACGTTCCCTTGCCCTGCTGCTTCACGAGGTACCCTTCCTTACAGAGCTGCTCAATCGTCTTGCGGACCGTAATTCTGCTCACACCGTACATCTCCGCCAGCTCCGGTTCGGTGGGGATTTTGTCACCGGCGGAATATTTGCCGGATCGAATCATCTGTTTTAATTCTGTCATAAGCTGAACATACAGCGGCTGGCTTGAATTTTTCTCAAGTTTCATGCTTTTACTTCCCTTCTGCCCATGCAGACTTTTGTGATATTCTCAACAAAACATCTCTTTTGGTATTATATCATTACAAGATGTCCTTTTAGTATACCACAATCAGTTCATGCGCGTCAGACAAAATATTTTTCATATTCGGCCATATTCCCGGCATCTACAGATCTCGGATCTTGAATCCCAGTTCTTTCTGCGCATCCAGAAAATAATCCAGGGAATAAAAAAGATAATGTATATTCATCCCGGCCACCTGTTCTCTTCTGATCAATTTATCCATTGTACAGGACCTCCTTCTGCATATCTTATCGTATTGATACGTTCTATATCGTTATATCTATATAAAAACATAAAGCCTGCCATCTGGCAAGCTTTTTAATCAGAAATATCCTGTTTTGCGCCTCTATCGCAGACCATAATCATCGGCACATCTCTTAAGACCATCCGATACACTGCTGAAAACGACTCCGTACTTCGCGGCTTTAGAACAGTCCATCCACAGATTGTGCCGCGGCGGAGTATCAATAGCCCGGTCTTTTCTCCCGAGGTATTTCAGAAATTCGTCCGTGATCTCATACATCGACTGATCTGTTTCGCTGCCGAAATTATAAGAGCCCCCGGGAAGCTCCAGAACAGCCGGTACAGCCTCGGAGACCTCGCGCAGATAAGTCACTCCCCTGTACTGCCTGCTGCTGAAGGTGACCTGGCCTTCGAGGACATTCTTTAAATAATTGTGTCGCTCAGACATATGATCATACATCCACTCCGCTCTCAGCATGACTGCATCCGGATCAATATCCAGCACCCGGTTCTCCATCTCGAGCTTGTGCTCGGCGTATATATTTGCAGGTCTTACATCATCCTCTGTGTAAGGACCCTCACACTCCGTGCCGCTGTAGACCTGATCCGAGCTGAAACAGATCAGTTTTCTGCCGGAAGATGCCTTTGCGAGAAGGACCGGCAGAATTACATTTGCCCGATAAGACATTTCGGGATTGTTTTGGCAGACACCTATGTCGGAGATCGCGGCGGTGTGAATGATCGCATCCGCCCCGCTCTCCTCAACAATTCTCTTGATATCATCCTCTGAAGAATACCTGAGGGAAGGCGCGGGGATGATATCTTCTCTGTACGCCCTTAAAATTTTATTGCCGACGAATCCGTCCGGTCCGGTCAGAAGAATTTTTCTGCTCATTTTTTTCCTCCGTGCAAGGTGGATTCACTTATCAAACCCGTTGAACCAAGCCCTCTCCCCGAACCCTTTCTTCACCGGTCCTGCAGGATCGGTCACCGCCCTGCCGACCGGCAGATAGCAGACAAGCTCATATGAATCCGGTACGCCCAGTATCTGTGCCATCTGTTTCCCCTTCTGATCCGCGTCCGTCACATATCCTTCTACCCAGCAGCTCTGATAACCCAGGTCCACAATGG
>DMAZ01000179.1:8514-9802 GCA_003446335.1 Lachnospiraceae bacterium
GGGATGTGCTGCGTGAGTACACAGATCATGGCGGGAGCTGTCGCTCCGACCTTCTTATTAATCACTGCATTCAGCTTTCCGAGAATCACCGGATCATCGACCGCGATGAGGCTTGTTGTCTGGGTATTGCAGCCTGAGGGGGCGGCAAGCCCCGCCTCCAGGATCTTCTTCAGGTCCTCTCTCGGGACAGGTGTCGGTTCGTAAATTCCCCGGTAGCTGTGCCGGTTCAGGATTGCGTCCATAACATCCATCTTCTTATCCTCCCTTTATCTTTACCATTTCGCAAATGACAAAAAAGCACTGTCTGTATTATCACATATAATACCACATCGTTTCGGTGATTTTATACTGCTTCCCTCAAATGGTTCTGCTTCTTGTGGTTTTAATCGGTACTCTTTATAATTAATTGACAGAAAACCGTATCTCAAAGGCATAATATAAGCTGTTTTATAAATCGAATGAATACTTACCCGACCAGACTCAACTTAATACTTCACTTTCTCTCGGGAGCAAAGCGGTACTTCCTTCTCAGCATGCTCTTCGCCGGCATCGTCTCCCTGCTCGACATGGTGAACCCGAAGATCATATCCTTCACCGTCGACTCCGTAATCGGCACAAAAACGCCAGCTCTTCCGGAAGCAGCCCGGCTGCTGGTCGACGCGGCCGGCGGTGTCGAGACCCTCAGAGCACACCCTGTCCTGATTGCCGCCGCTGTGATCGGCGTCGGTCTTCTGGCCGCTCTAAGCAGGTATATCTTCCGGATGACGAATGCGCTCGGCGCGGAGACATTTGTCCGAAAAATGCGCGATGACCTTTTTGCCCACATCATGTATCTCCCCTACACCTGGCACGGGGAGAACAGCACCGGCGATATCATCCAGCGATGCACCTCGGACGTACAGACGATCAAGCGCTTTATCTCGGAGCAGCTCGTTCAGCTTTTCCGGACGGTCATCATGATCGTTCTGGCCCTCATTTTCATGGGAAGGATCCATTTTAAGGTCATGCTCGGCTCGGCTGTCATGATCCCGGTCATTGTGCTTTATTCGCTTGTCTTTCATGTAAAGATCGGAAGCGCCTTTGAGAAAGTCGATGAGGAGGAGGGCGTCCTCTCATCGATCGTTCAGGAGAACCTGACCGGCGTCCGCGTCGTGCGGGCATTCGGAAGAGAAGACTATGAACGGGGAAGATTTGAAAAACAGAACAATTACTATACCGGTTTCTGGATCCGTCTCATGACGATCTCGTCCATGTACTGGTCCGTAGCGGACATTCTGACCGGGCTTCA
>DMAZ01000143.1 GCA_003446335.1 Lachnospiraceae bacterium
GTCAGCTGTAATATTTGCAAACATTTTATCAGCGGAGGATTGAAAAATCAACGAATTGCAATAACACGAACCTCCGCAATACATACGAAATCATTCGTGAGTTTTTCGTAAATTTCGCAGTATTTTCTCGGAGAAATCCGATCGTCCACCCGTTATTATTGAAAACGATCGAAGGAGGAAAACAACATGGGGGAAATACTTAGCTGTTTTAAACGTTACGAGAAAAAATATCTGCTTACAGATGAACAGTACCGTGTTCTGCTTGCAGAAATGATGCCTTATATGAAGCCGGATGAACATCCCGTCTATTCCGTCAGCAACATCTACTATGATACTGAACACTTTGATCTTATACGTGAGTCGCTGGAAAAACCCATTTACAAGGAAAAACTTCGAATGCGAAGTTATGGTGTTCCGAAAAACAGTGACACGGTGTTCGTGGAGATCAAGAAAAAGTTCGAAGGGGTGGTATATAAACGCCGTATCTCTATGAATGCAACGGATGCAGGTCGCTATCTTTCCGGTCTCAGAAAAGGTGACGGGAGTCAGATCAGCCGGGAAATCGACTATTTTCTGAAATTATATCAGCCGGAACCTAAAGTGCTGATCTCCTACGACCGCGAAGCTTATACAGCTTCAGACGGAAGTGAGCTGCGCATAACATTCGATACTTCCCTCCGGGCCAGATCTTATGATATCGACCTGAGGCTCGGGACATACGGAGTGCCGTTCCCGGAGGAAAACTTCCGTCTTATGGAAATCAAAATCCCCGGGGCAGCTCCACTGTGGCTGGCAGAACTTCTCTCGGAAAATAAGATTTTTCCTACTTCATTTTCAAAATACGGAACTTACTACACACAATTTGTTCTCAGCGGCAGAGCCGCAATCATGTCAAAGGAGGTCATTCTCAGTGCTTAATACAATCATTACCGGGACAGAAATCACCACATCCGCATTCTTCATCTGCATTGCGGTCTCTCTGCTGCTGGGCCTCGGAACAGCCGGACTCGGCATGTATAAGTCCACATATTCACAAAGTTTTGTCATTACACTTGCAGTGCTCCCCGCCATGGTTCAGATCATCATCATGATGGTCAACGGAAACATCGGTGCAGGTGTGGCAGTTGCAGGAACATTCAGTCTGGTCCGTTTTCGGAGTGCACCGGGCACAGCAAAAGAGATCGTACTGGTATTCCTTGCAACAGCAATCGGCCTGGCAACAGGAATGGGTCATGTTGCAGTTGCTGTGGTATTTTTCGCTGTTATTGCCGCATTCCTGCTTCTCCTAACGGCAGGCGGCTTTGGCGCCGGTGCAGCGGACGAGCGTCTGCTCAAGATCACGATTCCCGAAAACCTTGACTACGACGGTCTTTTCGATGACCTGCTCCTTAAATACACCCGCACATTTGAGCTGGAACGCGTAAAGACAACAAACATGGGCACACTTTATGAGCTCTGTTACAGGATTGTTCTTCGCGATGAACATTCGACAAGGGATTTTCTTGACGATCTGCGTACACGAAACGGCAACCTGAACATCGTCTGCGGTAAACCGGTAACAAAAGATGTCCTGTGATGACGACTACATTCACTAAAATGAAAGCTCCCGATCATCGGTTTTGATGCCGGTGATCGGGAGTAAGTGTTTGACTGCAGATTCAAATCTTTTCCGCATACTTCCGTCTACTTCGTCAGATAATTTTTATTGGCATAGCCGTATTTTCCGAGAGTCGGTGCATAGACGAACCAGTAAGTGGAATCAGCACTTCCGACATACTCTACCGTCTGACCGTTCCTGAGTTTTCCGATCTCATTGGACGAATCATAACTTCTGGCTTTTCTCAGCGCAAGGTACTGACTTGTGCCTGTCACTTTGTATGATGGATAGAAGTTTCCATAATTACCATCCCCGCTGCCGACTTTAATCAGGTAATCCTTGTTGACATAGCCGAACTTGTCAAGGGTCGGAGCGTACACATAACAGTAAGGAGCGTTTCCTGCAGCGATATACTCTACCGGCTGACCATGATAAATCTTTCCGATTTCGTTAGAAGATCTGTTGGACATCTCGTTTCGAAGTGCGAGATAATTATTCATTCCTGCCGCAACATACATGTCATTTGCGAATCCATAAAATTCTCGGCCGTTCGAATTTACCAGATAATCCTTATTGACGTAACCGAACTTGCCGGCAGAAGGCGCATAGATAAGCCAATACTGAGATTCATCAAATCGAATAAGAATAGCCTTATCGTTGTTATAGAGCTTTCCGATCTCATTGGAAGAGCTGCCGGACCTTGCGCTTCGAAGTGCGAGATAATTCTTCGTACCCGCCACTTTAAGGGTATTCCAGGAATCCTTAGAGGCATCGTTGCTGCCGGATACCGGAGTAAGGTAGTGCCAGTTGACGTAACCCTCCCCGATTGCTGTGGAAACATACCAGTAGTCTCCATGTGCGCAATTAATAAGCCAGACCGTGTCGCCGTTGTATAGCTTTCCGATTTCATTTTTCTTTTCATACGCAGGTCTGTTTCGCAGTGCGAGATAGTTCTCTGTTCCCGTCACGCGGTAGCACTCGGAATCAGCATGAACGGTAGTGGTGAATAATTCACCTGACAGGAAAATGAATGCAGCGATGAAGATAGCAGACAGAAAGATTTTGATACCCGAATAATACCATTTACTATATTTCTTTTTCATAAAACTGCACCTCACTTACTTGTGACCTTATTTTTCTGAATAATAGATTTTACCGAGTCTATAGTACTAACAATAACTATATCTTATTATAGCATACTGAATACGGTTGGTCAGTTATTTTAATCTCTGACGCAGAATTCTCGTGATTTAGTCTTGAGATGAATGCGCAAAATGAAGCTTGTCTCGGAAATGTGATACAAAGTAAGCGTCAGAGATTAAAAGCCTCCGGCGGATATCTCACGATCCTTCCGTAACATCCCCTTCCGTTTTTGAAAAAAAACAGACTGCCTTTACAGCAGTCTGCCTTTAAACTCTGTCTTTATGAATAATTTCAGACAGGACGTAGATTTAGCTTCGTAAAACTAATTCACCTTCAATATCTATAAACCTAATATCTGTATTTATATCTTCCGGATAAATTATAAACTGCTCTCCGACTGTATCCGATTCTTTGACGATAATTGCACCGGTAGAGCTATTCTCACTAAATGCACTTGCCGTAATAATAGTAGATCCTTCAATAGACAGGTCGACCGATTTTGAATCGCTTATGACCTCACTGAGAGGATTTATCAACCATTGCGGCAATTCTGATTCATATGTTACCGTTTCAATGTCTCCTGTATCTTTCTCTATGTCCGTAATTGTATGAAGAGCACACTCATATTCATATACTACATTTCCGGTCAGTGAAACTGCACTGTCTTTATACTCCGGTCTCAATACTAAATCATAATAGCAAAATTCGTCTACGATGGCTCCATCGTCATCACGGTTCCAGGGTTCAAGCCGGTCTTCTATTGTTAAATACGTGTCCCAGTTTTCTAATGTAATTTGGATTGTTTCATTTGGTGTTTCCGACTCCGACTTATCCGGCTCCGATGTATCGCTGGCTTCTGACTCTTCGTCTGTATTTGCTTCCATAACAGACTCTTCACTTGTATCTGAAGCAGCTTCCCTCCGTCACCTGAGATATATCCAGGGATTCACTCGAATCTGCAGCAGGCGTTGTATTATCATTTGCCGCATTGTTCGTGTTTCCGCAGGCAGTAACACATAGTGCAGTGATTATTGCTATGACGATCATTCTTCTCATTAGCGCTGACCCCCTCTTTTTATTTTTATAA
>DMAZ01000250.1 GCA_003446335.1 Lachnospiraceae bacterium
GAGCAGGGCGTCCCGTTCACATACAAGTGCTACGGAGACAGTCTGCATGACCTGCACCATGTATTTATGCTGACCATTCAGAAGGAGGAATCCGGACCGGCGATTGATGAGCAGTGTGCTTTTTACAGACAATTTATGACTTCTTGAAGGATGATTATATGATTATATTTATTATACTTGCCGTCTTAAGTATCGGATACGGACTTATGATTTTTTCCGTTGCTTCCGGAAGTAAGTTTTTTCTCTTTTGGATCTTCCTTGGCGTCCTTTTCCTTGTCTTCGCCGTGGGAATCCATCGGAAATGGTACCTGATGGCGCCGAAATGGCTGCTTATCCTCGTCACCGCAATCATCTGTGTGGGAGCAGCGGCATTTATATTTCTTGCGGCCAGGATCGGAAAAAGTTTTAACAGCCGATGCGATGAGCCCCTTGACAGTATCATTGTGCTCGGTGCGCAGGTGAGGGATGACGGTCCGAGCGTAGTGCTGAAATATCGTCTGGACTGCGCCGCGGATTATCTTCGGGCAAACCCGCAGACGGTCTGCATTGTCACAGGGGCGAAGGGAAGCAATGAACCGGTGTCGGAGGCTCGCGGTATGGCTGATTATCTTATCGCTGCCGGTATCGATGAGGGGAGGATCATTCTTGAGGAAAAGGCACGAAATACCGCAGAGAACATTTTTTACAGCAGGGAGCTGCTTCCATCGGACGGAACTGTCGGTATTGTGACGAATAACTTCCATATGTACCGGGCAATCGGTATTGCGAAAAAGAACGGACTCGGAGATGTGCAGGGAATTTCTGCCGGATCGACGCTTTCTTTTCTTCCGAACAATATGACCAGAGAAGTTATAGGGGTCGTGAAAGATATATGTTGCGGAAACATGGTCTTCTGGTAAAATCTATACAAGCTTTCCATAGACCGCATGAGCAGAAAGGCTATATGAGCGGAAAGACTGTATGAACGGAGAAACTGTATGAAAAAGACTTTTTATTCTGAATATGCCTATCTGTTCGGAATCCTGTTCCTGGCGCTGGGAACTGCGCTGATGGAGAAGGCGGATTTCGGCATGTCCATGGTCGTTGCGCCCGCATATATATTGCATCTTAAGATTTCGGAGAGCCTTCCTTTCTTCACGTTCGGTATGGCAGAATACTGTCTCCAATTCGTTCTGCTCATCGTGCTCACGCTGGCCATGGGAAAATTTAAAAGAGGGTATGCTTTTTCATTCGTGACGGCAGTTATTTATGGAACTGTACTGGATCTCTGTATTTCTTTTGTGGGTTTTCTGACGGAAATACTTTTTCTTGGGGTATCCGGAACATTTGCCTTTCGCTGTATCGTCTATGCCTGCGGCATGGTCATCTGTGCCGTGGGAGTAGCATTTCTGTTCCACACCTATTTTGCCCCGGAAGCCTATGAGCTCACGGTCAAGGAGGTTTCCTCAAAATACGGGTTTTCCGTGGCCAGGGTCAAGACAGTCTATGACCTTGTGAGCCTGACCGTCAGCGTCATCCTTTCATTCTGCTTTTTCGGGCTGTTCCATTTTGAGGGAGTGAAACTCGGAACGCTGATCACGGCTCTTGTGAACGGGTGGATGATCGGACAGATCTCCGGTTACATGGATCGCAGATGGGAAATGAAAGACCGGCTGAAGCTGAGAGCGCATTTTGAATAAGGACCATAAACTAGAAATAGCGATATAACACGAAAAAAGGAATCATATCAGATGCGGGGCTGCCATATAAAAAGGAGCAGCCCTGTTTTTTACGCTTCTTTCGGCAAAATGAAAATCATTACCAAATGTGTTGACAAAACAAGAATAGGTGCTAAAATGAAAAAGCTTTTCAAATTGCGCTTCCGAGTGAGCGTACTTTCGATCGAGCGGATTATCCGGGGGATTTACGAATGGCCAAATCACAGTACAGAACAAAGCATTATATGGAAATGCTCACCTTCATGGAATCGATACCGGGGCAGCAGATGACTGTCCAGGAAATTTATGACACGATGAAACAGCGGGGCAGCCGGATCGGTATGACGACCGTCTATCGCCAGCTTGAGAGACTTGTGGAGGCAGGCGAAGTCAACCGATATGTTCTGGACAGTAACGGAGGGGCCTTGTTCGAATATATCGACAGGGAAACGAACTGTCATAAGCCTGCCTGTTTTCATTGCAAATGTGAGAGCTGCGGACGTCTGATCCATCTGGAATGTGATGAAATTTCCAATCTTCGCGAACATATGCTGGAGCATCATGGTTTCTCACTTGATTCTGTCAGGACAGTGTTCTACGGAGTCTGTGAAGAATGTCGGAAAAAGATCATGAAAGGTACGATCACGAGCGAGTGAAGATCAAGGAGTAGATATGGCACAGCTTACATGTAAGAATCTGACTCTGGGATACGAGGGGGATGTCCTCGTACGAAATCTGAGTTTTGAAGTGAATAAAGGAGATTATCTGTGTATCGTCGGTGAGAACGGATCCGGCAAATCCACTCTGATGAAGACGCTTCTGCGTCTGATGGCTCCGATGTCAGGTTCCATCACGACCGGAGACGGTGTGACGGCCCGGGAAATCGGGTATCTGCCGCAGCAGACAGTCGTGCAGCGGGACTTCCCCGCCTCTGTGTGGGAGATCGTTCTTTCAGGCTGTCAGGCAAGAGGAAAGTTCCATCCGTTCTATACAAAAGAAGAGAAACAGATGGCACGGGACAATATTGCCCGCATGGGACTTCAGTCTTTTACCGACCGCTGCTACCGGGAGCTTTCCGGAGGCCAGCAGCAGAGAGTCCTGCTGGCGCGGGCACTTTGCGCGACCCGGAAGATCCTTCTTCTGGACGAACCTGTCTCGGGACTCGATCCGAAAGTGACCAATGACATGTATTCACTCATTGAGCATTTGAATAAGGATGAGGGCGTTACGATCATCATGGTCTCCCACGATGTACATGCCGCGGTGCGATATGCCAGCCATATTTTACATATAGGCAGTACGGTATTTTTCGGAACAAAGGAAAAGTATCTTACGAGCCGGGAAGGAAGACTGTTCACAGCTTATCAGGAAGAGGAGGCAGGAATATGATACAGACACTTGCCTATTATTTCGGTTTTCCGTTCGTTCGGTATGCATTGATCGTCGGTGTACTGATCGCGCTCTGTTCTTCGCTTCTGGGCGTGACGTTGGTACTGAAACGTTTCTCCTTTATAGGGGACGGACTGTCCCATGTCGCGTTCGGCGCGATCGCGATCGCATCGGTATTGAATCTTTCGAATGATATGCTGTTCGTTCTGCCGGCAACGGTGGTCTGTGCGGTCCTGCTGCTTCGGACCGGTCAGAATACGAAGATCAAGGGAGATGCGGCCGTTGCGATGATCTCGGTCGGGGCACTGGCCATCGGCTATCTGCTAATGAATATTTTTTCGACCTCGACGAACCTGACAGGCGATATCTGCAGTACCCTTTTCGGGTCGACTTCCATCCTGACGCTGTCGGTATCGGAAGTCTGGCTCTGTGTGGTGCTTTCTGTAGCGGTCGTCGTGATATTTGTCGTATTCTATAACAAAATTTTCGCAGTCACATTTGACGAGAACTTTGCGAAAGCGGTGGGGACCAATGTAAACGGCTACAATCTTCTGATCGCGGTGACGATCGCCATTATCATTGTACTCGCAATGAACCTTGTGGGCTCGCTGCTCATCTCGGCCCTGGTCATTTTTCCGGCCCTTTCGGCCATGCGTGTCTTCAGGACATTCAGGACGGTGACGATCTGCGCGGCTGTCATCTCCGTGATCTGTGCAGTCCTGGGCATTTTGATCTCGATCCTGGCAGGTACACCGGTCGGATCGACGATCGTAGTGATCGATATTCTGGCTTTCTTTACCGCCTGCGCGGCCGGCCGGATCCGATACGGAAAATAAGGCCGGTCCGGGGAGGGATCAGCCTTTTAAAAGATCTTTATTTCGTGCGTTCAGAGTGCCGAATTCCTTCAGGCAGCATATTATTTCACCGCAGGAGGAGGCAATTTTTCGCGCTCTGTCGAAGGTCTCATCGGAGATTGGCTCAAAAGCCTTCTCCGAGATGACTTCGGACGCCAGTGCACAGGCAATCGGGTATTCCATATCGTTCCTGTGCAGAATGCCTGCGGCAAATGCGATGCCCTGCCGGTGAAGCCTGCGATAGACCGGGATGGCACAGCCGCCGCCACCGATGACAAATACCGTCGGTCTCCCGGAAATCTTCGGAAGTTCCGGAGACCCGCAATATGCCAGATAACTTCCCTGTTCGATATCGAACAGGGTTTTTATATATTCATCCGTAAAAACTTCCTCAGGTCTTCCCGTCCGGTCGATCTTTCCGTCTTTTATGCACAGAACAAGATCCGAGATTTTCTGTGCGAGGTCGATCTCATGCAGAGACATGATGACAGAAATATTTTTCTGTCTGACAAGAGTTTGAAGCAGCCAGAGGAGTTCCAGCTTGTGATGGATGTCAAGATAAGAGGTGGGTTCATCCATCACCAGAACGCCGGGATCCTGACACAGGGACCGGGCCAGGAGAATACGCTGCCGCTGACCGTCGCTGATGGCGTTGAACGGGCGATCTTCCAGGTCTGAAGTGTGGGTCAGAGACATAGCTTCGGTGACTTTCCGATTGTCTTCGGCGGAAAGGATGCCAAGCCGGCCGGTGTAGGGATACCTGCCGGTCGAAACGAGGTCCCTGCAGGTCATCAGTTCCGGGTCGATCCGCTCTGTTAAGAGAAGAGACATACTTTTCGCGATCCTGTCTGCAGAGAGATCACGCATGTCCTCTTTTCCGAGGTAGACTGCGCCCATGAGGGGCTTCAGCTGCATGGAGACGGTCTTGAGCAGGGTGGATTTGCCCGCACCGTTCGGACCGATGAGCGTCAGGATCTGTCCGGGCATGACTTCCAGAGAAATATCATGCAGCACTGCTTTTGCACCGTAACCGGCTGTTAGTTTTTCTGTTCGAAGAGAGATACTTTTCAAGGGTCACCTCTTTCTGTGCAGCAGTATCCAGATGACGACCGGAGCACCGAACACGGCGGTCACGGAACTGATTGATAATTCGGTCGGGGCGAAAGCGCATCTGGCGATCAGGTCACAGGCCAGACAGAAACAGGATCCGCCCAGAAAAGAAGCCGGGATGATCATGATTGGGGATGCGGTCCGGAAAAGGTTCTTTACCAGATGCGGAACTGCGATGCCCACGAAAGAGATCGGGCCGGCAAAGGCCGTCACGCACGCGGACAGCATACTCGAAAGAAGGATGAGCTCCACGCGGAAGAGCCGTATATTTACGCCCATATTCTGCGCGTAGTTCTCTCCCAGTTGATAGGCTCCGATCGGTTTGGAAAGCAGAAAACTGAGCACCAGACACGGGAGGACAATGAGAGAGCCGGCTTTTACACCGGTCCAGCCTGCTCCGGAAAAACTTCCGAGTGCCCAGTTATGCAGATTTACGATATTGGAATCATCCGCAAAGGTGACAATAAAATCCGTAATTGCGGAACAGATATATCCGATCATGACGCCGCAGACGACAAGCAGGGACATGTTCGATACTTTCATGGAAATGAGCAGAATGAATCCCATGGAAATGAGAGATCCTGCAAATGCTGCCGCGACCAGACCGATGCTTCCGACCGTCAGCCCCCGCCCGAGAAAAAAGATCATGGTAAGCGCTACGGTCAGTTTGGCTCCGGACGAGATGCCGAGGACAAAAGGACCTGCGATCGGGTTGTTAAAAAATGTCTGCAGGAGATAGCCGGACACGGACAGGGCGCCGCCAAGAAGAGCTGCGGAAATAATTCTGGGAATCCGGATCTCCCAAATGATCTGCCCGGAAGCATCCGGGGATCCGCCCAAAACGAGGGTATGCAGGATCTCGAGGGGCGTCAGCCGAATGCTTCCGGAATTGATATTCAGGATGATGAGGATTGTCAGCAGGATTGCCAGCGTGATAAAGCAGGTTGTCCGGCGTAAAGATCTGTGTGACATAAGATGTTTCTCCGCTCTTTAAGATGAATCCACGGGTTTTTATGCAGCAAATGCGGGAACTCCGTAATTCAGGGATCTCAGTGCAGCCTGTGAAGAAACTCCATAATTTAGGAATCTCAGTTCAGCCTGTGCAGGAATTCCATTTCGTTCTCATCGGCATTTCCGGCAATGACAGCTTGCAGTTCGAGCATCATTTCGGCAATCGCCGTCGTCTGCTGATACATGTTTTTGCCGGTGATCCAGATATTGTCGTTTTCAGCTGCCCGACTCGCGGCAAGCAGGGGAACCTTTGAGTAGAGATCCCCGATGGAGGAGATCTCATTATCAATGGAAGTACTGTAAATCAGTATATCGGTTTCAAGTGCCCGGTCAAGAAAAGCTTCCATCTGTATATTCATGGTAGCCTGGGCACCTCCCTCGGAGACAGCATCCGCGAAAGCATATGAACCTCCGGCAAGCTCGATCATGCGGGAGATATAATCGCCCGGACGCCGAATGTTGACGCTCCCGGAAGAAGTTATGTAAAAATAGGCTGCAGATTTTTCCGGAGATCGTTCCTCACCCTCAAAGAGCATTCTATCGAGTTCAGGTACTGCTTTCAGTGATTCCAGCTGCCTCTGATAGAAATTGTCTGCCTCTTCGGACATTCCGAGAAGCAGACCGTAAAGTCTGATCCACTCCATGCGCCCCAAGGGATGTTCCTCATAGCTGGATTTGTCAACGAAGACCGGAATCCCCAGTTTTTCGATTTTTTCTTTTGTTTCCGGTGAGTGATAGATCATGGTCGATTCAATCGCCAGATCGATATTCTCCCTGAGAAGGAGTTCATAATCGGGAGCACTGTATTTGCCCGCATAGATCATTGCACCGTCAGAAAGAGCCCGGACCACCTCCGGAAGACTCCAGTTGCCTGCCTGTGTGCTTGTCAGACGGACTTTATCCAGAGCGCCAAGCACCCTGAAATAATCCATGGCCGATGATGCGGCAAGATAAATCGTTTCCGGCCTCCGGATCGGGATGATATCGGAATCCAGGCCGGAGGGGACTCTTGTACCTTCAGGAAGAAGCAGATAGCGGTCAGTCCCCCCGATCGTGATCAGAGAGCAGTTATCGTAATAGTCGACGGCGAACTCTGAGGCATAGTCGGGAATCAGATGTCCGGTCGTTTTCATCTCAGACCACTCGGCGGTATAGGTAGACTCTGTCTTATCTTTTTCTGTCTGCCCGGAGGTATCCGAAGATTCTGCTGTTTCCGTCTCCGGCTGTCCTGAGGTATTCCGGGATCCGGTAATATCTGCCTCCGGAGCAGGCAGGCTGTCCGAAACTCCGGAGACGGACGGGGAGGCACTGTCAGACTTTGACGGCTGTACTGCGCAACCCGCAAGGATATATACACAGAGAAGCGACAGGAGAATCGGCAAGAGGCGATGATAACGATGCTGCATGATCAGTCCTTTCCGAATAGAGATCAGACAATGGATTTATTCAGCGGCTTCAATGGAGGCGCTGTCAAATATCAGAGTATAGTCAATGAGGTGGGGTGTGCTCATCGCGGTCGTGTCCGCGCTGACCGGCATCTTGTAATCAAAACCGGTGACAGGGATGACAAATGTCGAGTTCCCCTCCTCGTTCACCGGATCATAACGGACGCCGTCGATTTCCATGAAATCATAGTTGGAGCTGCTCCAGATGATCTCAGCCGTCACGTTGCCGTCGGTCACTGTCAGGAGAGCAGGTGAGGAGACCGATGCTTTCCCGGAACCTCCTGAAAGGGTGACCTCGGCCGTATACGTTCCGTCCGCAAGATTCAGATCGGAAGGATCCGTGAAGGTGCTTCCCGTAAGAGCTTCCGGGGGAAGTGAATCCGCGCGGAAAATGAGTGTGCGGTCATACCACTGCTCCTTGCGCTTGCTGTAAGCCGCACAGGGGATGGCTTCATCCAGCGCGTCGACCGGCACGGTGAAGGTATAAGCGCCGTCTGCAGTCTCCTCATATGGGATATAGGAAGATTCATCCGCTTTTACGGCTTCCTTTCCTGTGCCCATGTAGAGATAGAGATAGCCCTGCCCGCTCATGGTCAGTACAGCGCTCATACTGTCGTCGGAGACCGCCAGCCGGCAGTCCGTTATTTTGAACATGGATGAGCTGGAGTCGACTGTGACCGTGTAGACACCGTTCTCGATCGTATCGGCCTTTACCGGATCCAGACCTTCAACGTCTATGTCCACAGGCTCAGCCATCTCTTCGGCAGAAGCGACACCTTCAATTTTTGAATCATCTGAATTTTCGACAGTATTTTCCTTATCATCTGTCTTTCCGCTCATGGTTTCCCGGGCAGCGGAGGGATCTGTATCAGCAGAGGGACCGGCACTGCAGCCTGCCAGCAAGCCCTGCGTAAGGAGAGCGGACAGGAGCAGCATTAATATTTTTTTATACATTGTTGCCTCCAAAATAGAATGTGGGTATGCGGACTGCTTCATGTCAGCAGCCTTGCATACCCAATGAAAGTTTTGATCGTCAATGAATAAAAGTTATGATAAAGCTTCCTCGATCGCTGTCTGGGCATGAGAGACATAAAGCTGCTTGATGGCATCAACTCCACCGAGACCCTCGAGGACGCACTCGACCTTATAACCTGCGTTCTCGAAGATGCTCTTCCAGGAGTCCTCATCGTCACCGGCCATGTCGTTATTGGCATGGTCTCCCGCGACGACCATGAGCGGTCTGAGGACAACGCGTTTATAGGTGCCGGATTTGACCTGCTCAAGTACGTCCTCGACAGAAGGTTCTGCCTCGACCGTACCGATGTAATAGTTTGCAAATCCATCCGCTGTGAGCTTTTTCTGCATGTCGGCGTAAATACCGTTCGAATCAGCTTCCGTACCGTGTCCCATAAAGACGATTGCTGTCTCTCCGTCATCATAGTCTGCCGTTACGCCTGTGATTGCCTCTTCGACAGCTTTGAAATCTTCTTCGGAGGAAAGGAGCGGCTTACCGATTGCGATTTTGTCAAATGCGTCCGCGTACTCCGCTACTTCGTTCACCAGATCGTTATATTCAAAGCCGTCCATAAGATGAGTCGGCTGAACGACCAGTTTTTTGACGCCGTTCTTTA
Organism: Lachnospiraceae bacterium; assembly: GCA_003446335.1. The sequence continues at coordinate 9,138 of DMAZ01000250.1, forward strand.
CCGCACGGTCAAGAGCCTCTCCGACATTGTCGATCTGTACCTTGTCGCGGCGGTTGATATGATCGATGATGATCTGGCTGGTAAATGCTCTGCGCACACTCCATTCCGGGAATGCTTTCTCAAGAGCTTCTTCAATAGCGCCGATTGTCGCTCTGCGGCTGTCATTAAAACTTGTGCCGAAGCTGACTACAAGGAGTTCGTTCTCACCGATTTCATCCTGATTGCGCGGATTATCGAGAGAAGCGTCTCCGGTCTCATAGTTCTCCTCTTCTTCGGCATCTTCCGCAGCAGAATTGTCGGAGATGCTTTCAGTGCCTTCCGCGGCTGTGCTTTCTGATTCTTCTTTTACGCTGTCGGCTGAAGTGTCAGCGGAGGCTTCAAGAGAAGCAGGTTCTGAACCGTCTTTTCCGGAGGAACCGGATCCGGCTCCTCCGCACGCTGCAAGAGAGAAGATCGTCATTGATGCGATGAGCAATGTTACAAGTGTTTTTTTCATAGTATCCTCCTGTGTGAAATAGTTTGATTCGGCAACGGTTCTTAAGAGGAACGCTGCCTGTGATCACAGGACCGATCGGTATTCAATGTCTGACAGTTCTTTTTTACAGACAGTTATTTATCCGCACAACAAGAAAAAGTGCCTTCGCAAAAGCGTGGGCACCAAAAAAAGTCGTCCTGGACGATTCTTATGGTACGACCAAATCCACGTGATCTTTGGGACAGCAGTCCCTGTACCGACAATCGGCAGGTTTCCTGACTTATGGGTCATGCGGCCTGGCCGCGCGTACCGGACTGCCTTCCCGGCTTAACGCCAGTGACTGTGCTGTGCACATTGTCCGGAACTTCCCAATCACAGTGACGGGTTCGTACGGGATTCACACCTGTTTCTCTTTTGACCTTTCATATATTATAAGATCTCGGGCAGCCAGGAGCTGCCATGATAAATTATCTATATGGCGGGCACCGATTATCACTCTATTTGGTACATTATAGCATCTTCATAAGGATATTGACAATCGTGATTTGACAACCTGCCGAACTTGGTTTTTCCAGCCAAAAAGAAGTTGAAAAGAAGTATAAATCGGCGTATCATGCTGAATTGGAGCTGTTTACGATCGCGGAATGAGGTGCATAAATGGCGAAGCAGAGGCCGGAAGAGCCAAAACCGAAAAAAACACTTAAGACAAGTCTGATCAGTGCAAAAGATTCTTTCATAAAAATCATTAAAAGTCCGCTGGAAAATGAAAAAGTAAAGAGATATACCGATAAGGTACAGAGTATGGATAAGAATCAGGGGAAGAAATTTCTTGCCTGCCTTGCAGGCGGTTTTCTTCTTATAATATACCTGATTCTCGTTCATGTATACTCGAACCGGTTCATTGACGGTACTTATATAAATGGAATCAATGTGGGCAGCAAGACTCCGGAACAGGTCGAAGCGCTGCTTCAGAAACGGATCGAGAGCTACACACTCACACTGACTATGAGAAGTCCCAAAGCAGCGGCCGAGTACGCTGAGGAGGTCCAGGCGATCGGCAAGGAAGAGCCGCCCGCAGAGGAAATACCTGCAGAGGAAGTACCTGCAGAGGGAACTGAAACTACAGGCGGAATGGAAATCATTGCTCCTGTCGAGTTCGCTGAGCCTGAAAATGCTTCGAATGTCCAGGAAATGAGTACATCGGAAACTGATGAGACGGGAACGGAAGAGACCGAAATTGTTGAATCGGATGCTGCTGACACAGATGCTTCCGCAGCGGTTCCTTCCGATGAGTCTTCAGCGGCGATAGCTTCACCCTCCGATGATTCGATTTCCGATTCTTCACTTCCGGATGAGTCTCTTTCGGACGTCGCTGCCTCGGATGAAGCTGCGGCCGAGACAGTCGGAGCAAAACAGGAAGATATCGGCGGAGAGAAGACACTGGAGGATCTGACACCGGAAGAGAAGAGCCGGGAATCTCAGGATGTTGCCTATAAAGATGTGGTGGTGGAGAAAATCCCCGGCAAACTGTTCGATTATACGTATATCCCGAGCGGGGAAGTAGCGGAGATCCAGGCAAAGCAGAATCCCTTCCTCTGGATCATCGGGAAGCTCGGATACAAGAAGGAGTATACGGTTGCCTCTGCAACAGAGTATAACGAGGAAAAGCTTGAGAAAAGAATTTCGGCGCTGAGCGAATCGAATACGGAGAAGCAGCTGGCGCCGACAAATGCCCAGATCATTCTTAAGAATGATCATACCTTCGAGATCATTCCGGAGACCTATGGCACGGAAATGAATAAGGATGCACTGATCAAAGTGGCCAATAAAGCGGTCAAGAGCAGTACAGAGGAAGTCAATATCGTAAAGGACGATGATATCTACTCACAGCCGGTCGTTATTGCCACGGACGAAGGTCTTGTCAGTCAGGAAGAAGCTTTAAATACCTTCCTGGATACCGAGATCACCTACCAGCTGCCGAACGATGAGATCAGAGTACTCGGAAAGGATACGGTCAGTCAGTGGGTATCACTTCAGGATAACGGATTTTATTACATTGATGATGCGGCTATCGCACAGGGCGCAGCGTCATATGCGGCAGCTCTCGCACAGGAATTTGATGTTCTTCGAGATACACGTGATTTTGAATCCACCAACGCGGGAACGATTCAGATCGAATGCGAGACATACGGCAGGCTTATCGATGAGGAGCAGGAAGCGGCTCTTATCACCCAGGAACTGCTCACAGGTACGAGTGAGACGAGAGAGCCGGTTTATTCCATGAATAATCTGGAGAGAGACCCAAGGCTCGGCGGAACATATGTTGAGGTCGATAAGCCGGCTCAGACTGTATACTATTATGAGAACTACGAACTGCAGATGGCTTCCGAGTGCGTTACGGGTACGGAGACCAGTTCATCGCGTTATACACCTACAGGCATTTATTCCATCTACATGATGGAACGCGGCAGGACTTTGCGGGGAGGACAGCTGGCGGACGGTTCCTATTCATACGCGTCTTACGTTAATTACTGGATGGCTTTTAACGGAGGAATCGGACTCCATGACGCAACATGGAGAGATGATTTCGGCGGAAGCATTTACTGGTACAGCGGTTCACACGGCTGCGTCAATTTACCTTATTGGGCGGCTCAGGAACTCTACAATATGGTCGATATCGGTACGACCGTTATCGTCATAGATTATTGATCGGAAATAATGAAAGAGGCTGTCGAAACAGCCTCTTTTTCGTTTTCTATGACCGGAAGTGTATCCCGGTATTTTTCGGAAAAAGTCAGTTTACTGCTGAGCTTCGATATAGAAACCTTCATTCGAAGTATCGCTCAGCTCGGTGAAGGAGATCCATCCTGTATAATTTTCCGGATTGAAATCATCCGTGCCGGCACTCGAAGGAGCATAGATCGGTGAGTCAATGTTGGTCTCACTGTCTGACCAGCCTTCTTCCGGTTCCACGAGCAGTACTTTCGGGTTGAGCTCTTCATCTGTCAGCATCATCTCTTTGATAACGCCCCGGAAGTTGATCGGGAGGCTGCCGGTCTCGTAATCTTCATCACTGTTGACGTAGAGTGTAAGTTCTTTTTTCAGAGAGAAGGGATAGCCAAAGGCGAAATGTCCTTCCTCCGGATAATAACCGACAGAGTTGGAATCGAGTACCAGTTCCTGAACATATTTTTCCGTGGAGGAATCGTATGTTTCCCCTGTCCTGAAATTCTTTTTGACGTACATGACTCCGTATTTGGAAGTCTGTATATTCGTGGCCTCTGTGATCGAGAATTCACCTGCTCCGTCTATACTCAGGAAATCAATGAAACCGCCGAACGAATCGATCTCGGTCACCGTGTCATCTTTGAAGGAGTACAGGGTGGTAAGGTGCTGCCCGTTCCGGGAGGAAGTGAATACAGTAACGATATTACTGACATCATCCGTGAAATTGAAGTCACAGACGTATGCTCCCCTGAAAAGATCATAATCATCCTCGCCGCAGACGAAATCGCTGATCGTTCCGTCGATCCAGAAACGAATGCTCGCAATCGAATGATCTTTGCTGTCTTCATTGATTCGAAGCTGGATCGAATCCGTATCCTCATCCCGATCCGGATCAATGTTCTTAAGCTCGTATGGGACGAGGTCTATGACATCCGTATTGGTACTGGCAACAAAGTTTTCGAGATACTTGCTGCCTTCATCCTCGTCATTCTCTGATTCGTCCTCCGATGTATCTTTGAGCTGTCCCATGATCGCAGCTGCGCCGACAGAGGTCTGTTCCTTTTTTTCAGGCTTTGATTCAGTGGAAGAGTCGGCAGCTGAACTGTCCGTGACGGTTTCGGTCGCATCTTCCAGCATGAGTGACTCGCCGCAGCCGGTCTGTGCGAATAGTAGAGCGGATACAATGAGGAGCATGATTCTTCTTTTCATTTTTAATTCCCTCAAGTATTATAGAAATGAAGCATCTTGGTATTACAATTAACCATTGTATGTTATGCATGAGGAAAATTTTTCCTGTCCATGCATAGCAAAGTATATCAATGTGTTCGGTTAAAATCAACTGATTTTAGGTGCCATCGTGCTGGCTGATTCATAAAAGTTTTAAATTCTTGATTTTGGAGGCGTACTTTTGGATAGAGGCAGGAAAAAGGATCCCGTAAAAAGAGTCGTAGATACGACTGCGTACCTGAGCGTGCTGCGGGAACTGGTCGAAAGCGGGGAGAGCGTGAGTGTTCTGATTTCCGGCATGAGCATGTTTCCCTTTTTATGTCATGACAGAGACACGGTCTTTTTTCAGGCACCTGATCGTGCGCTGCGAAAAGGAGACATCGTCTTTTATCAGAGGAGAAACGGAAAATTTGTTATGCACCGGATCTGTAAGGTAAAAGATGACGGATATTATATCGTCGGGGATGCTCAGGATGTGATTGAAGGTCCGGTAAGCAGGGATCAGATTTTTGCTGTCGTGACGCGTGTCCTGAGAGACGGCAGGGAACTTGACCCCTCCAGCCTCACCTGGAAGTTTTTTGAGATCATCTGGATTCGGGTCATTCCCTTAAGGCGGTATCTGATGCTGCCTTTCAGAGCAGCAAGAAAGCTGAAAATAATATTGAGAAGGTCATGACATGAGCGTATAATATGCGGCTGAATATCTGTAACTTAGAATTTAATGTTTTACTGTTATAAAGCGTTAATGTGTGATAGAATTTCTGTGATTTGATATTGATATTGGAAAATCCGGCAAGGTTCCGGCCGGACTTTTATGGATGAAAAGAGGTATGTGATGAATTTTGTATTTGTATCCCCGAATTTTCCGGAGGCCTTTTCACGTTTTTGCGTCGGACTTCATGAAAATGGCGTCAATGTACTGGGAATCGGCGACGCTCCTTATGATGATCTGAACGGGGAGCTGAAATATGCCCTGACAGAATACTATAAGGTAAGCGATCTGAAAGATTATGACCAGATGATACGAGCGATGGGTTATTTCACGTCCAGATACGGGAAAATGGACTGGGTCGAGAGCAATAACGAGTATTGGATGGAGCAGGATGCCGCTCTGAGAACAGATTTCAATATCACGACCGGTCTTAAGACAGATGAGATCATGCGCTATCGAAGCAAATCCGAGATGAAAAAGTACTA
>DMAZ01000006.1 GCA_003446335.1 Lachnospiraceae bacterium
ATAAGCTCAAGGTATTCCGTCCGGAACTCATCCTCTCCCATGATTTCACACGGAATGATTTCGGACACTTCTTTCGTGCCGCGGATCTTTACGCCCGCCCCTCTCAGTGCCTCTGCGATCTTCGGCAGGAATTCCTCAGCTATATCACGGTGAACGAGCAGTGTCTCAACGGCATTGCACGCAGCGGTATACTGGCATTTTGCATCCAGAATGACCGGGACCGCCTTCTCAAAATCACATTCACTGTCCACATAGATGTGGCAGATACCGTCCGCATGTCCCATGACGGGAATTTTCGTGTTGTCCATAATATAGCGGACAAATCTGTTCGATCCGCGCGGGATCAGGAGGTCTACATCTCCTTCACATCCAAGAAGCTCATCTATTTCATTATGCAGCTCAGCCTGCAGCATACATCCTTCCGGAAGCCCTGCCTCACATGCGGCCTCATAAATCGTTCTGAAAAGGACTCTGTTGGTCTCAGCGGTCTCCTTGCCGCCTTTCAGGATCGCACAGTTCCCGCTCTTAAGGCATAATGTCGAGATCTGTACCAGCGCATCCGGTCTCGCCTCAAAAATAACGCCGATCACGCCGATCGGGCAGCTGATCCTGTACATGGTCAGTCCGGCATCCAGTTCACGGGCAAGCTGAACTTTTCCGATCGGATCCGGCAGAGAAATGAGCTGAGCGATTCCGTCGATGACTGATTTCAATTTCCCTTCATCGAATTTCAGCCTCTTAATGACCGCACCGGAAATTCCTGCTTTTTCGGCATTTGAAAGATCTGTTCTGTTGGCCTCGAATATAATATCTTTTCTCCGGTCAAGTTCTTCGGCAATATGAGATAAAGCTGAGTTACGCATCTCTCCCGTTGTTGCCGCGAGACGCGGAGACGCAAGCTTCATTTTGTGTGCTTCTTCCCGAATATTCATAATTCTTCCTTTCTTTTTATGCTTCGCGTCATTATATCGCACCGGCTCCACCTTCGGTCGTTGTCTGCCTTCTGCCTGCCGGAAGTGCGCATTCTCAGAATACTCGTTTTTACAAATTCCGTCAACCTTCTATCTTTATGGCTATTCCGGTACTCTATTTATCATAGAATTGCACAAACTCTCCGTATAACGGCTTGTAAATTCAGTAAAATCTCACTATAATGTTTTTAGATGGGTTATTGTACCCTTTTTTAGGAACATAGCCCCCGCCGGCTGAATGTTCTACGATTTCGGCGGCATAAGTCAGTTACAAGGGAGTAATATCTATGGCAGATTCAACAAATATACGCTTCAACCGGATCATGGATGAGGTCTATAAAGATTTCTACGGATCTTATCCTCCCGGGAGTCCTTCCTCCGGGAATTCCTCACATGAAGCAGACAGCACATCAGACAGCGGTGGGGCTGCGGGTGCCGCTCTTTACGACGAGCCGAAGACACAGGCCGCCACGAACGGACCCGGGCCAAAGAAGGATGCGGACAAGGAGGAGGAAAAACCAAAGGAACCTGAAAAGTCGGGCATGGAAGAGCTCAATGAGCTGATCGGCCTTGAGGCTGTAAAAGACGATGTCAGGGAACTTGTAAACCTCGTAAAAGTCCAGAAAATGCGTGAAGATAAAGGGATGAAGACTGTACCTGTCTCCCTGCACCTTGTCTTTTCGGGAAATCCAGGGACCGGAAAAACGACCGTAGCGAGAATTCTCTCAAAGCTCTATAAAGAGATCGGTGTTCTCTCCAAAGGGCAGCTGGTCGAGGTCGATCGTTCAGGACTCGTCGCCGGATATGTCGGACAGACCGCCATTAAGACTCAGAAAAAAATAGAGGAGGCTAAAGGCGGAATTCTTTTTATCGATGAGGCTTACACACTTGCGAAGGAGGGAAATGATTTCGGTCAGGAGGCGATCGATACTATCCTGAAAGCCATGGAGGATAACCGCAAGGACCTCGTTGTCATCGTTGCCGGCTATACAGACCTCATGAAGACTTTTATAAACAGTAACCCGGGACTTAAATCCCGCTTCAACAAGTACATCGACTTCAAAGATTATACCGCGGACGAGCTGATCGCCATCTTTAATATGCAATGCGACAAGTACAACTATACGGTCAGTCCGGAAGCAAAAGATAAAATCGAAAACGTCATAAGAGTGAGGGAATCCCTTAAGGGTGACAACTTTGCAAATGCCCGGGATGTCCGGAATCTCTTTGAGACTGTTATCACGAATCAGGCATCCAGGGTCGCCCAGATCGAGGATCCGGATGAAAATATACTGACAACAATAGAACCTGAAGATATTGAGGAGCTTACACCCGCAGCCCAGTAAATGACTAGATTGGAGGAATACAGATGGCACACTTTATAAATAAACAGAAAATCCTTGTCGGTCTGATCACGGCTTCCATAACCGCAACTACAATCGGGGGTGCGGTTTACGGCTATCCCCTCAGTTTCTTATTCGGCGGTAATAAGGATGCAGACGCCGAGGCCGGTTCACAGGTCGTCGAAGTCGAGGTGAAGGACATCGAGAATACCATAAATGTGACCGGAGCCCTGGCATCCTCAACGGAAATGACCGCGATGGTAGACAAGAATGCCGCGGATCTGGCAGTCAAAGAGATCAAAGTCAAGATCGGCGATGAGGTGAAGGAAGGAGATGTTCTCTTCACTCTTGATACATCCGATCTTGAAAAAAGCCTTAAGGATAATGAACAGAAGCTGGCTGTTCTTGAGAGAAAGAATGCGATCGCGGCCAATCAGCAGCAGCGTGACTACAGCGACCTCAAAAAGAATAACGCTCTTGCGGAGACGCAGGAAATCCGGAATATCCTGAATGCTGAGGATAAACTTGATGACAATTATGTCGATCAGGGTCTCGCTCTCGATGAACTCTATAAGAAATACGGATACGAAGATCAGAGTTATTACGAAGCATGCGACGCCCAGCTTGCTATGTATGATGCGGAAGATGCACTGAACGCAGGCAGAGAAGATCCTTCGATTACCACAGAAGAACTGAATGAACTGATCACGAATTATAATTCTGCAGTTGAAAGATTCAACACCGCTCTGACTGCCTACGAAGGCAACATAGCGGCCAGCATAATTGCGGAAGCTGCCGTCCGTACCGCCAACCGGACGATCCGTGATGCCGAAAAAGAACTGATCGACAAGAATGAAAATCTTGATAAGGCGAACCGCGAACGGAATCATGCGGAAAAGAAAGCCGTTGAAGGAATCGAAACGGCTGATCTGGACAGAAGCACAAGTGATCAGGAGATCACTACCGATCTCATGAAAATTCGGAAGCAGCTGGCGGCAGCTACGATCACTGCCAAGAGTTCCGGTATCGTTACCGCTGTGAACGCGGTAGTCGGCCAGGTGCCCACAAATGATCCGGTCGTTGTGACAGATATCAATCACTACAATGTAGCCTGCGATGTCGATGAACAGTATATCTCCGATATCAAGGAAGGTATGCAGGCACGGTTCACGACCAATGCCACCGGTGAAGATTTCCTGAACGGTGTTGTCAGTTTTGTAGCTGTGACCCCCACAAAACAGCAGAGCTCGAACAATAATAACAATAACAACAGTGGCAGTAACGGCGGAGCGACATCTACAAGCGGACAGACAGACAAGTCCAGAGGTACCTACCGTGTCCTCATCAAAGTGAACGACCAGAACGACCGTATCCGCCCCGGCATGACCGCGAAAATAACTATTATAACGAATAAAGCGGAAAATGTAACGGCTGTGCCGGTCGATGCGATTGATTACGATCTGGACGGTAATCCGATCCTCCATGTTACCAAAGATGAAGGTGCCACATCTGTAGATGTCAAAGTGACCACCGGACTCTCCGACGGAACATACACGCAGGTCACAGGTGAAGGATTGACTGCGGGAACAAAAATCATTGTTCCTGAAGAAGAAGCTGACGAACTGCCGAATTCAGACCTGTTCAGTTAAAGGGATTACTATGGATCTTCTAAACTTATCGAACATTACGAAAAGCTATTATATCGGTCAGCCGAACGAACTTGAAATTCTTCACGGAATCACCCTTACGATCAACAAGGGAGAATTTGCCGCGATCGTCGGTCAGTCAGGTTCCGGAAAGAGTACCCTTATGAATGTGATCGGGCTGCTGGACAAGCCGACGTCCGGAGAATATATCCTGAACGGTATCGACATCAGAAAATCCAGCGATAAGGACATGTCCGCCATCCGGTGCAAGGAAATAGGCTTCGTCTTCCAGACATATAACCTGATTCCCAGAATGTCTGCCCTGAAGAATGTAGAAGTACCTATGATGTATGCGGGCATGCCGCCGGCAGAGCGGGCAGAAAGAGCCAGACAGCTGCTCATACAGGTCGGAATGGGAGATCGACTTGACCACACGCCTGATCAGCTCTCCGGTGGTCAGAAACAGCGTGTAGCTATTGCGCGCGCCATGGCCAACGATCCGTCTATCATCCTGGCGGACGAACCGACAGGCGCTCTCGATTCCAAGACAGGCCGGCTTGTCATGGATATCTTTCATGATCTGCACAGTATGGGAAAAACAATCGTTTTCATAACCCATTCCAACGAGCTTGCTGAAGAATGCCAGCGCATTCTTACACTTGTAGACGGGCTTATAGTCTCAGAGAGGAGAGGTTCTGAATATGATCAGTTTGCGTGAAAATCTGTCTGTAGCCCTGACAAGCATTCTTGCCAATAAGCTTCGTTCCGTCCTGACCATGCTGGGCATTATCATCGGCGTAGGAGCCGTCATTACAATCGTATCGATCGGAAGCGGCATGGGAAAACAGATGAACGATCAGCTGAATAATGAGGGTTTTGCCAATATCGAAATCAATGCAAAGCAGAAACAAGGGTCTGAACGGCTCGACGACCATCCAATCGTTATCAATAAGGAACTCCTGACGGAGGTATATACAAAATATGCCGATCAATGTGAAGGTATCAGCGTCTCCAAGGATCTGAGCGATGATCAGGATGCCAGCAATTATTACGTCAAGACTAAAAAAGCCTCAAAACAGGTCGGTTTCGTGGCTATTAACTCAGGATACTGGAAATCCAAAAAAAGAAAAATTTTATACGGCTCTCAGATCACGAACAAAGAGTTCAATAACGGTTCACATGTAATCATTATTTCGGAATCCACAGCGAAGAGCCTGTTCGGAAAAGCGGATGAGAGCTGTATCGGGAAAACGGTCGATACATATTTTTCAAATACGTATGCCACTTTCACGGTCAAAGGGATCTTTGAAAAAATGAATGAATACGACGTGGTCTTCATGCCTGACCCGATATCAGGCTCCATATCCGGAGTTCCCTATGCCTTTTTCCCGCTTTCCGCTTACCAGAAACTCACCGGAGCAAACACTGATTTCAGCACTGCAACAATCATACCGAAGACCGAGGGAGGCGGACCGGCAATTATTTCCCTCGTAGAAAGCATAAAGGCCGATATGGAAGAGGGTTCCGACGAGTACGTCGAATATCAGATCACGACCATGCTGGACTTTATAAACCAGCAGACAGCTTACATAAATCAGCAGATCATGACAACGGCCCTGATCGCGGCCATCGCTCTTCTTGTCGGCGGTATCGGTGTCATGAACATCATGATGGTCTCCATAATGGAAAGGACCAGAGAGATCGGAACGCGTAAAGCTCTTGGCGCGACCAACGCTTCTCTTCTGTCCCAGTTCATCACAGAGGCGATCCTTCTGTGTTTGATAGGCGGAGTTATAGGCATCGTGGTAGGCATTATCGGCGGTATCATCGGCTGCCATGTAAGCAAGCTCCCGTACGTGCTGAATGTCCTGTCCATCATCGTTGCATTGCTCTTCTCGGTGTTGATCGGTGCTTTCTTCGGATATTATCCGGCTTCCAAAGCCGCCAGAATGGATCCGATCGAAGCTCTCAGATACGAATAAACAGATCCTGCATTTCATCAAGCGCCTGCCGTGTCCCGGCAGGCGCTATTTTTTTCCATATCGCAAAAGAGTCTTTAAGCCCGAATCCGGGCGGAATATCTCCCAGACAGGGAATTGCCTGCCACAGTCCCGAATTCTTCTCAAAAAGCGGAAGAAGCGCTCCGGCGACACATCTGTTCTCTTCTCTCAGGTACCAGTTCAATTCCAGCCGTCGAATCTGCAGAGGGGATGTCAGATCTACAGACCTGCTCTCTTTCAGCACCTCCTCCGAGTAAGACACAAAGCGCGGCGCATATCCGGATAAAGCCGGATGATCCGGTCTTGCCGCCAGGATATGAGCCAGCTTTCGCATGTAAAAATGCGATGCTGTCTCACAGACCGATTCCTCCAGCCATTTCAGGTTATCCGCTACAAGGAACGGGATCCGGTAATGACACATCTCATGAGCGAACTGATACGCTGCCTGGGAAACATAGCGCATTTCCGTGTTAAGATAAATCTCATGTGTCCCCCGGAAACAGCACGGGCTCTCCTCGCTCCTTACGATCTGTACTCTTAGCGGCATCCGCTCCCTTTCGGGCATATACACATCAAAAAGGCTGACAATTTCATCGAGAACGATCAGAAAATTATCAGCCTTATCAGCATTTTTCTCCGAATACAGATAGTATCCGGCATGATTCGGAAATCTTATCAGATACATTTATGTTCCCGCTTTCCCTGCAATTCCTTCCGTTGTTCTTTCCTTACCGTTTTTTCGGGAACCACGGAATACAGCGGTTGGTACGGGCACAATACTCTTCATATTCTGTTCCGTACCTTTCCAGGAGCCATTTTTCCTCCGTACGTCTGACCAGGACCGTCATATAGATCCAGAACACGAACGGCAGGATCAGAAGGACCGCATTGTGCTTGAAGAGCAGCGCGCCTGTAGCGATAAATGCTGCTCCTGTGTAGGTGGGATTCCTTACCCACGCATACACTCCGTCCGTAACAAGACGGTTGTTTCTGACGTTCATACTGATCTTTGAGACAAATACGGCACCGATCCAGAGAACGGCTCCCAGAACGCAGAAAACCGCTCCCAGTATATAAAATACGGCATGATACCGCTCAATATTTCCAAAAGCCAACACGCCTCTGTCGACCATATTTATAGCAAGTGCCGCAGCAATGAGGACTCCGTATATAAATGGAATGGCGGCGCCTCCGGCCGGAAGCGGAGGAATGCGCTCCTCTTCCTTCTTCTTTTTGATCAGTTTATTGGACATACTCCTATCCCCCTTCTTATTCTCCATGATTTTAACATGGACTTTCCCCGAATGCCATAATTATGTCCCGAAGCGGGCAAAAATGTGATATTATGATAAACATAGCGAATTCACCAAACATGATTGTTCTTGATCAAAAGGAGAAGCAAATTGAAAAGAAAACTAATGTATATAACACTTGCAGGGCTCATGGCCTTCTCCCTGTTATCCTGTGGAGCAAAGCCGTCTGCTCAGCCGGACGATTCCGTCATCCCTTCCACTTCGTCTCAGGAAACCTCTGTACCGGAAACCTCCGGTGCAGCGGAGAGCACAGTCTCCTCTGTTGCCGAGGTTTCATCTCCTGACAGTTCCGCAGTGAGCGATCTCTCTGCTGCGGATCTCTCCGGCGCAGATCTCTCTGCATCCGGTGATACTTCTTCCGTTGCCGAAGCAGCCATATCCGGAACACCCGCTCCGGCAGAACCGATCACACAGAAACAGATTTCCCTTACAGATGATCTGGAATTTGCCCAGTTCTCAAAAATCCACTCAGATCCGGCCATCCTCTATGAAAATCACAGGGAGAACAGTAACGGCATCACGATCTGTGTCAATGCGGGGCACGGAACAAATGGCGGAGAGTCTGAACGCACACAGTGCCATCCGGACGGGACACCGAAGGTGACCGGCGGCTCCACGTCTGAAGGTTCCACCACAGCGATGGCAGTCGCTTCCGGAATGACTTTCCTGGACGGTACGGAAGAGCGCGCAGTTACGCTTCCTGCTGCCATTTTCCTGAAAGACAGACTGCTCGATGCAGGCTACAATGTACTCATGATCCGCGAGACGGAGGATGTACAGCTGGATAATATCGCACGTACGGTGCTTGCCAACAATTATGCCCAGGCTCACGTCGCGCTGCACTGGGATTCCACAGAATCAGACAAAGGCGCTTATTATATGAAAGTCCCGTCCGTGGATTCCTATAAGAGCATGTATCCGGTATCTGAGACCTGGGAAAAGAGTGATGCATTCGGCGATTGTCTGGTCGAAGGTCTTAGACAGGCAGGAAGAACAATATACGAAACCGGAAGCATTGAAATGGATCTCACACAGACATCCTATTCCAAAGTCCCGAGTATTGACATCGAACTCGGAGACAGGGCATCCGACCATTCGGATGAACAGCTCCAGAACATCGCGGAAGGACTTCTTATGGGAATCAACTCATACTTCGGAATCGGCGGAGTCGGCTGACATCTTCCGGACCGGATTCCTGCATATCCTCACGGATCGTTTATCTCAACGTGAAAGCGTGTCACTCTGATGCACACGTCTGCGATCCGCCGGAGGCTTTT
>DMAZ01000016.1 GCA_003446335.1 Lachnospiraceae bacterium
TACCGCTATGTGGTCAAGTACAATGCGGCGGCCAGAATGTGGGCTTACTCGGTAACCTCCGGAATCGTTGCGCCTGATCAGGCATATGTGATAACCGGAACGGTCACCAATGACAACAGTACGCTGCTGAAGGCCGTAGAGGATTCGGTAGACAGCTTCACCGTTCTCAAGGATGAAGAACTCAGAAGCGTTACCGGCGCTGCCGTATCCGGGACAACGACTCAGGAGACAAAGCCTGCTGATGGAACGACTTCCACACAGGAGAATGCGTCGCTGAAGGCATACGGAGCTGCTACAACGCTTTATTCCAATGACACCGTCAATGTCCGTTCCGGTCCGGGAACCGATTCGGACGTGATCGGCGGCTTCGGCCCCGGTGACGCGGTCATGGTGATCGGCGAGACAAATAACTGGTATCAGGTCAGCGTGAACGGGCAGACCGGATATGTTCGCAAGGATTTCCTGACATCCAATGCGAACACCACACAGACACCGGCACAGACTTCATCGTCTGCGGAGGCATCAGGAGAGAGCGCCACAGCCTATAATTACGGATCTGCGGTCACCATGTATGCGACGGATGGCGTGAACGTCAGGTCACAGCCAAGTACCGGCTCCGATGTCAACGGAACTCTTAACAGCGGAACATCCGTAACAGTCGTAGGCGAGACCGACAACTGGTATATCGTATCGACCGGTTCGGGAACGGGTTACATCTCCAAGAGCTATCTGAGCTCCACGGCACCGTCAACAGGCGGCACTTCCGGCGGATCAGGAAGTTCGGGAGGCAGCAGTTCAGGATCAGGCGGCGGCTCCGGATCCGGTTCCCTGTCAGGGACCGTGACGGGCTCTACGGCAGATACCATCACACTCCTGGGTGATGACGGCAATACCTATACGGTCTACACAGGAGAAGCTGATATAACGACTACTTCCGGACTGTATTCCGGTCTGTATGTCAGTGTGGCATATTCTCAGAATGCCGACGGTTCGCTGAGCGCATCCTATGTCAGCGGCTGACAGACCGGACCCGGTTATAAGAAGGATCGATCATTCAAAAAGCTGCATAGACAGAATGCAGCTTTTTGAAAGCTATCACACTTTCACAGAGTATAACTTTAAATTCACAGAGAACGGGGCATGATATGAGTAGATCTGTAAGAACACCTGCAGTAGACGATTTGTGTGATGCGATCTTATCCCTCCGAGACCGGGATGAGTGCTATCGTTTTTTTGAAGATGTGTGTACCGTCAATGAACTTACCAGTCTGTCCCAGCGTTTTGCGGTAGCCAAGATGCTGACAGAGAAAAAGACTTATCTGGAGATAGCGCAGGAGACGGGCGCCTCTACTGCTACGATCAGCAGGGTCAACCGCGCGCTGCTCTATGGAAGCGACGGATACTCTATGGTGCTGGAGAGACTCGACAGGAAGTGACGGCTGTCCCCGCAGCCCGGAACACTGCCGCAGAGTATCATTTACAGAACTGAGTAATATGGTAAAATAAACACCTGAGTGAACTTCCGTTCATTCAGGTGTTTTAGACATCACTCGTCAGTCTGAGGCGGTTCTTTTCTCTTTTTCTTAGGATTCCTTCCCTGTCCGGAACCGCTTCCTGAGAAGTAGCGGTCGATCAGCTTCTCGATCAGCATCTTGCGGATAAACACATCATAGGCAAGCATATTGATCATCGAAAGGACGCGGAGAAATTCCCGTTCGTCGTCCGTTGAATCCGAGAAATAATCAGCCGCATCATCGACCATGTCGTTGACCTCTTCCCGGAAGTCTTCATGACGGTCTCGATCCATGCGTATGATCTCCGCATACAGGTCTGACACACTGCGCCCTGATTCCGAATGGAAATACTTTTCACCGATCGGTTCCAGGACAGACTGGATATCCTGGAGTGACAGGATACCTTTGTAATAATAGATGAAGATCAGGAGCATGATATGCTCGCGGGTATATTTCTTCTTCTCCGGAGGAGGAAGAAGGTTGTTCTTCGCATAATTATTGATCATCGTTTTGGTGAGGATCTTATCCTCGCTGAAACGACGGGACTGGTTCAGGTGTTTGTCCATAAACGTGGTTACCTGATCCATATAGAGATCGATATTCGGGATATCCGAAGGATCGATCAGGTCAACTTTATCAACCGCGTCCAGCAGATAGAGCAGGAGTTCCTGGCCGTCGTGCTTATTGCGGGAGGAATCATTCGTATCGTTTGAGTTCTTTTTTGATGCCATAATAAATCACCTCACTGATGATATTATATGGTTTTAAAAACGATATGGCAAGAAAAAGGAGTGTCTGCTGTGAGAAAAATGGATTTTAAGATGGAGCGTGAAGGTCTGGTCAAGGCAGGAGACCGGGTCCATGTGACAGAAGGAAAGCTTCCCGAGACATGGTACTATACGATAGAACCTGCTGTTGCTATGAGCGCGAACTATACGAACAGGGAGAGACTGAAGGTATTTGAAGGAACAGTGACGCAGGTACATACTGACGAGAGCGGGTATACGGTAACCGTTGAGTTCCCGGAGTGACATCTCCGGACGGATGTTAGGGGAATGACCTGAACAGATACATGAGTATACGGAGGATAAGAGTGAATCTACTACAGGGATTAAATCCGCAGCAGCAGGAAGCGGCGATGCATATGGACGGCCCTCTTCTGATCCTGGCCGGAGCAGGATCCGGCAAGACCAGAGTTCTTACAAACCGGATCGCGTGGCTGATCGGCGAGAAAGGGGTTGCGCCGTGGAATATCTGCGCGATCACATTTACCAACAAGGCTGCCCAGGAGATGAGGGAGCGGGTCGACCGGATGGTCGGGGTCGGAGCGGAAGCTGTACATGTTGCGACCTTCCACTCGACCTGTGTGAGGATCCTGCGGCAGTTTATTGACCGGCTGGGATATGAGAGGAACTTCGACATCTATGATACAGATGATACGAAGAGCCTTATGAAAGACATCTGCAGGCATCTGGAGATCAATACAAAGCTCTATAAGGAGAAGATGTTTCTCGCCAGGATCTCTCATCAGAAAGATGAGCTGGTAAGCCCTGAGGAATACCGGGAAATGGCAGTTCAGGCCGCGGACCGGGAGATGATGCAGATCGCTGACGTCTATGCGGAGTATCAGAAGAGACTGAAGAGGAGCAATGCGGTTGATTTTGACGATCTGATCGCGCTGACCGTTCAGCTGCTTCGGGAGAACCCGGACGTCCTCGACCATTACCGGAACCGCTGGAGATACCTGATGGTGGATGAGTATCAGGATACCAACAAGGCGCAGTTCGTATTTGTCGCCCTTCTGGCGAAAAAGTCAGGCAATCTGTGTGTGGTTGGAGACGATGATCAGTCGATCTACAGATTCCGCGGAGCGGATATCGGCAATATCCTGAACTTTGAACAGATCTTTCCCGATACGAAGGTAATAAGGCTGGAGCAGAACTACCGCTCTACCCAGAATATTCTGGATGCTGCAAACGGCGTGATCGCGAATAATGAGTCCAGAAAGAA
>DMAZ01000093.1:0-17643 GCA_003446335.1 Lachnospiraceae bacterium
CGCATCTGCGCTACCCTCCGTTTTTCTGCCGTACAGGCCGTCATTCCCGGTCAGGCTGCACAGCTTTATTGATTTTAGTCTATCCCGATGGATTATTCAAGAGAAATTTATTGATCAGCCGAGCTTATTTCCGCAGTTCGGGCAGAATTTCGGCATATTTGCGGGGTCGAACTTCTGTCCGCAGTTCGGGCAGAATGCACCTGCCGGTGTTTCAGGCTTCGGGCTGCCGCAGTTCGGGCAGAATTTTCCTGAGTTGACACTTCCGCAGGAGCATGTCCAGGTCGTGCCTGCCTGAGCCTGGGCCGCATAGGAATTGACCGGCTGTGCCTGCTGTCCCTGCTGCATGAGCTGGGAGATATTGCTTCCCATTCCGGCTCCGCCCATCATATTCATAGCCGCAAAGCCGGTCATGGCTCCCGCACTGTTGGAAGCCGCTGCCTGCATGGCCTGTGTATTGCCGATACCCATGTAAGCGCCCAGCATGGACGGATCTGTGTATCCCTTGGTCTCCTGATATTTCGTGATCTGTGATTTACTCTTCTCGTCCGCATCCATCATGGCGATTGCGATCCTGAAGACACTGATTCCGCGTGCTGCCCATGATTCGTCGAGGATCTTGTCCACTTCCTTTGTGAGCTGCATCTCATTGGCCGCAAGATCCGTATAACCGATCCTGAGCTTGGACAGTCCTGCGACACCCTGACGAATAGCGGCGATCGCCTCCGTCTTGATCTGCGGCTCAATGTCAGCGCGTGTGACCAGACCGTTTCCGTCTGCCCCTGCTTTAGCAGCGCCGATAACGGCGAAGAAGGTAGCCGGATCTGTTACCTGGATGGAATAGGTTCCGTTGCCCATGAGCGTCGTTGCGATATGCCAGCAGGGCTTTCCTGTATTCCAGTCAGTCTCCCAATGGTCGAAAGTGATATTGCCGGATCCCCACTTGAAGCCCTGGATCTCGCCCAGATTTATGTAGAAAACGCGCTGTGTATTGGTACGTCCGCCGCCTGCGGCGAAAGAGCTTGCGAAAGATGCTGCCAGCGCTGCCAGTCCTTTGTTGTCTCCTGTGAACATGGATGGCTGGGAGGATGCGTCATATCTGTACCTGCCCGGTTCCGCACAGAAATCCACGATCGCGCCGTTCTCGACGATGATCATGCACTGGTTGGCCTGAACATCTATTCCGGATCCCGATGTAATAAGGTTCGCGTCGCCTTTGTTGCGGGAATTAGGCCCTGTGATCTTCTCGCCTCTCTTCATAATGATACCGCCGGACATATCTCCGCTCTCGAAGTAATCTGTCCACGCTGCACCTGTAGTCGTGTTAAAAGCTCCGCCTGCTGCTCCGATAGCTCCTGCTGCTAACTTAATAAGTCCCATAGTATCTCCTTTCATATGCGCCTTAGGCGCCTGTATTTTATGTTTTGCCGGTTCATTACCGGGAATATACTGAATATATAGGAAATATGTGTCCTAGAAGTGACCGCCTCCGCCTGAAGATCCACCTGCGTGACCGGAAAATCCTCCGCCGCCCGAAGAATGTCCTCCGGAGAAGCCTCCTCCTCCTCCGCCTCTGGGCGGATCGTTCTTCGGCAGTACCCTGGTCATGACATTCTTGCCGAGAAATCTTCTGGTATGACCTGTGCGCCTGTAATCAAGAGTTTTGATCGGGATCTGGGTCGCTTTCGACGGCTGTGTGCTCTTATGTCTTGCTACCAGTCCGAGAAGTACAAGAATACTCATTACCGCACTGATCACAAGTGAAAGCGGTGTGGGGATCAGGGCATAGGCAATATTTCTGAAGCGATGGATATACGTAATATACCGATCACACACAAAATAGTAATTGCCGTTCGTCATGTCATCATGGATATCATTGTAGAAGTTCTCCGACATATTGACGAATTTATCATCCCTGTAAAATTTCCCCTGCCCGTAAATTACGACCAGACGGTTATTCATATCCATGACCAGTATGGTCCTGTCATCGGAAATGGCATTTTCATACATGAATTCCTCGGCATACTTCTGTGTCGTCTCTGTTCCGTAATTGATATCCTTCGGAATGTCATTGCTCGTAAGGATCATGATTTCCGCTTTTTTCTCGTCGGAGACCCTGGCCAGCTTTTCGGTCAGTTCCTTCTCTTCGGAATCGGAAAGCAGATTCGCATAGTCATACAGAATTCTGGTCTTATCGACGACCGGCATATAGAAGACCGTGCCGTTATTGGAGGTATATGGGCCTGAGCCCTGCGCTGCCATGATCGGAAGACAGTCGAGCATC
Organism: Lachnospiraceae bacterium; assembly: GCA_003446335.1. Next base: position 2,282 of record DMAZ01000093.1, read on the forward strand.
AGGACCAGAACAGCCACCGTAAGAAGGATAGGTATTCCAAATATACGTTTTCTCATTCAGACCACCCCCAATACACGAAGTATGAGCATGATGATCTGAGACACGACGAATATTCCTCCGCCGATCTGGAAGAACCTGGCAGGATCCGATGGGATTTCGCCCATCATCTTCCCTGTCTGCCCGTTCATTCCGAAAATATATTTCTTTCCCTTATATTCGGTGTACATCATCCAGACAGGCAGCATGGCGTAATAGACCTGATCTCTGGACCACTTATAATTCTCGTTCTTTATTACTGTACCTGCATTGAACGATCCGACGTGTTTCATGACCTCCCTGGCCATGGACTCCTTGGCACGGAGCTTCGCGCGGTTTTCATTCATTGCGGCATCCTCATTCCACCTCTGCGTGTAGAAACCGGCCAGATAGGCAGGATTGAAACGCTGCAGCCTGGAAAAGTCATACGGCTCGATCGAATCCATCATATTATTATCCAGTTCTTTCAGGGCATCCGCGGGTATGTTGCGGAACGTACCGTGTCCGGATTCATCGACTTCATACTTGGACAGTTCCGTATATTCCACATCCTTCGTGATCCATACCCTGGAATCGGTCCCGATCACGCGTATGTTGGCATCTCCCTCGAAAGAATAAAGCCAGAAAGGAACATACATACCCTTGATCTTCTCCACCGTAGATTTTTTCGTGAACAGTCTTGGGGTGAGTACCGATTTCTTCGCAAGCTTCATATATTCTTTTGTGACATCCTCACGTGTGGTCGTGAACGGAAGTACATAATCAGGCCGAAATTCTCCGGTCAGATTTCCTTCCAGGGTGATTGCGCGATTGCAGTAAACACATGTCGTTGCGGCAGTTTCTTTGGATGTGATCACCTCGGCACCGCAATGCGGACATTTGTAAATGACCAGTTCCCCGCTGGAATCATCTGTCGACTGCTCGGCCTCCGAAGCTTCCGCCTCTTCCATCTCAGGCTGCGGGATCTTCTCGTCATGCGCCTCCGCCTCGGGATCATACGCGTACTCGGAAGGTTCGAAAGCGGAACCGCAGTACTCACACAGCAGTTTCCCCGAAACAGGGTCAAAATACAGTTCGGCCCCACATGTCTTGCAGTTATATTTTGCCATAGGCATTTCCTCCCTATGTCATGAGTAAAAGGTTCAAAGTTATTCGTATTATATCATAAAAAGACCGCAATCCTTACTACATTTGTAAAGATTGCGGTCTCAGATGAATCTTTTATAATTTTGATCCTGAATGAACAGCAGAACTCAAACGATTAATCAGAAAATGAACTTATCGGCAAAATAAGCGTCAAGATCGGCAATCTTCACACGTACCTGTGCCATGGTGTCACGATCCCGGATCGTGACAGCCTGATCCTCGGCAGATTCAAAGTCATATGTGATGCAGAACGGCGTTCCGATCTCATCCTGTCTTCTGTAACGCTTTCCGATATTTCCGCGGTCGTCATACTCACAGTTATATTTTTTGCAGAGCTCCGTATAAATCTCCGATGCCGGATCCGCAAGTTTCTTGGAGAGCGGAAGGACAGCGATCTTGACCGGAGCCAGAGCCGGATGGAAATGCAGAACTGTACGGACGTCGTTCTTTGCTTCGTCCAGGACTTCCTCATCATATGCTGCACACAGGAATGCCAGCGTCATACGGTCTACGCCGAGCGACGGCTCGATAACGTACGGGATGTAACGTTCCTTGGTCTCGTCATCGAAGTAGGACAGATCTTCGCCGGATACTTCCTGATGGCGTCCAAGGTCGTAGTCTGTACGATCCGCAATACCCCAAAGTTCACCCCATCCGAACGGGAACAGGAACTCAACGTCTGTCGTTCCCTTGCTGTAGAAGGAAAGCTCAGCCTGATCATGATCGCGGAAACGCAGCTCATCTTCCTTGAGGCCAAGGGAGAACAGCCACTTCTTTGCAAAGGCCTTCCAGTATTCGAACCACTCAAGGTCCGTGTTCGGCTTACAGAAGAATTCAAGTTCCATCTGTTCGAACTCTCTGGTGCGGAATGTGAAGTTGCCAGGTGTGATCTCGTTACGGAAAGATTTTCCGATCTGACCGATACCGAACGGCAGCTTCTTTCTGGATGTACGCTGAACATTCTTGAAGTTCACAAAGATGCCCTGCGCCGTCTCCGGTCTGAGATATACTGTGTTCTTTGCATCTTCTGTTACACCCTGAAAAGTCTTGAACATGAGGTTGAACTGGCGGATATTCGTGAAATTATGTTTTCCGCAGCTCGGGCAGGGAACCTTGTGTTCGAAAATGAATTTCTCCATCTCTTCATTGCTCCAGCCGTCGACGGAGCCGAGCGGCTCGTCATCCGTACCGTACGCTTCCCTGTCTGCCTCGGTGATGGCGATTTTATTCTCGTGGCAGTAATCTTCGATCAGCTTATCCGCGCGGAATCTCTCATGGCACTCTTTACAGTCCATGAGCGGATCGGAAAAAGAACCCAGATGTCCGGAAGCGACCCATGTCTGCGGATTCATAAGGATCGCACTGTCAAGACCCACATTGTAAGGATTTTCCTGGATGAATTTCTGCCACCAGGCCTTCTTGACATTGTTCTTCAGTTCAACGCCAAGATTTCCGTAATCCCATGTGTTCGCCAGACCGCCGTAAATCTCGGAGCCCGGGAATATAAATCCTCTGGATTTTGCCAGCGCTACAATCTTGTCCATTGTCTTTTCCATGCTGTTCGGTTCCTTCCTCTTCTAAAATATCTTTCTATAATTACCGCCTGCCATAAATAATGTAGCAGGGGGAATCCAGTATTGTATCATCGTTGCTCTCTGAGCCTGTCACACATGTGCCGCCTTTGGAGATCACAACATCTCCTCCGATATACTGAATATCTTTCGGGACACTGACTGTCATCGGTTCTTCGATGACAAGAATGTTGAGCTCAGTCCCACTTTTCGCATTCAATTCACCGACCGTGGTCCTGAATCCTCCGTCACTGCTGGTAACGAATATCGAAGTATCTATCGCACCGGAGTTCACAATATCCGCAAGTCTGCCTGTATAGCAGGCGACCCCGTTGAAAGCCGTATAGTCTTCACCGGACTTGTAGGAAATGACTACCTGTACGTTTTCTTTATCCTTCCTGCATTTTTTCAGTTCTATGTTCTCGCTTCCGATTGAGCTGTTATACTCATCGATCGCACTCTGTATCTGCTCCTTCAGTTCTTCCGGATCATAGTATTCCTTGTCAAATGAACTGTATGAAGAAGCAGTGACCTTTCCGTCTCCGTTTATTTCCATCGCGTTCTGCTTTTTCGATGTAACGGAAGAACATCCGAAAAGTCCGAAAATGCACATCGTCCAGAGCATGAACATAATCAGTCTGCGCATATTAAATACCTCTTTTGATTATATTACATACATTATCGTTTTGGACAACTTACTGCATTATACTAAACTTCTACCATATCTGTAAACCGTATCCTCAAATTTTGATATGCCTTATCTGGTCATGGCAAGAAGAAGCGCAAGGGATTTCATCGGTCTGTCCACCGATCTGCGCATCATCTTATCCACATATTCCGTATAATCCTCTTCCGCTTTTCCGGAAAGTCTGAAGGAATAGAGTTCCGACAGCTTGCACAAAGTCGTGAAGTGAAGCGCATACCAGGCACTTTCCTCCATGGATCCGCGATCCTTCGGCGGCGCAAAAACTCCGTTCTCAGACAGGATCCTGCACTCGTAAACTCTTCTGAGGAATTCAAGCGGTACATTATTCTTCAGAATTGCCCTTAGAGTGATATAGATCAGATTCACTGTTTCCCTTGCCTCTATCTCCTCCGCAGAGAAAAAGGAAGCCAGTTCCAGAAAATAGAATCCGTAGTAGATACCGGGCTGAACAGCAGCAAGCTCCGTAAAATAATTTGCGGCTTTTACACTCCTCAGTGTATATGCATTTCTTCCCGGTATGACTGTAAAACTGCCAAATACGAACGGATTACAGGCCGCCATCAGCGGGCTGTTCGGCCTTCTCGCCCCATGTGCGAATGCCGTGATCTTTCCCCGGTCCCCTGTAAGGATGACCAGTCTTTTATCGTATTCCCCCAAAGGCTGCGCATAGAGCACAACGCCCGTAAGTTCAAGAGATTCCATAGTATCCCGCATCACAGTGACTTCCGGTCATAGCCGAAAGACCTGACGTCTTTTTCGTTATCTCTCCAGTTCTTCCGCACTTTCACGAAGAGCTTGAGATAGACTTTCGTCCCGGTCATCTCTTCGATATCGCGGCGGGCCGCCGTGCCGATCTTTTTCAACATACTGCCGCCCTTCCCTATTATGATTCCTTTATGGCTGTCCCTCTCACATATAATACTGGCCTCGATCGATGTTAAATCCTCTGATTTTTCCTTGTAGGAATCGATCTGAACGGCGATTCCGTGAGGAACCTCCTCATTCAGTGCTCTGAGCGCTTTTTCCCGGATGATCTCCGCCGCCAGCTGCCTCATATTCTGATCCGTGACAGTCTCTTCATCGTAATACTGAGGGCCTTCCGGAAGCCTCTTTAAAATTGCCCGGGTGACTTCATCCACGTTCAGTCCCCGAAGGGCTGAAACGACGATGATATCATCAAACTCCAGCACATTTTCCCATGCTTTCAGAATTTCCGGAACCTTCTTCTTATCTATCGTGTCAATTTTATTGATGATCAGAATGACCGGTTTTTTCTGTTTCTTCAGTTTCCCGGCGATATCTCTGTCACCGTGTCCTATGTAGGAAGACGGCTCCACGAGCCAGAGAATTACATCCGCGTCCCCGATCGTCTTATCCGACACGTCGATCAGATATTCCCCAAGCTTATTGTCCGCCTTTCGGATCATTCCCGGTGTATCGAGAAAGATGATCTGACCTTCCCCGGTCGTGAGTACCGTCTCGATCCGATTTCTGGTCGTCTGCGGTCTGTTGCTTGTAATCGCTATTTTCTGACCGATCAGATGATTCATCAGGGTAGATTTCCCGACATTCGGTCTTCCGATGATCACCGCATATCCCGATTTGTACATATATCCTCCGATGTATTATCTGTCAAATGGCCTCTCTGTCTTCAGGGACCGCCGATCCTGTTCTCATTTTGCACCTGTCTTTCGATCAGTTGAGTGTCTCCACATGCTCGAAGAGATCCCCGTGCTGTGCGATCTTTCCTTCGCTGCCGACAACACAGATGCAGCGGTCTGCAAGGATTTCCTCCACATACGGTGCAAGCGCGCGGATATCCTCATCCGTGGCACGAAGGACCTCATCCCTCGCTTTCTGAGTGTCCTCCATCGTCAGACCGTTCATGTAAGCCCTCATGCTGATGATGCCATAGAGAGACGGCGTGAGCGGTGTGTCAATCCCGCTGATCGTTCCGATTATGAATCTTGTCATCTCCTTCTCATCCGCTCTGAAACTGCGCAGATATTCCGGAATTCCCGCAAATACATCCAGTGTCCTTTCCAGATGCGGATCTCTGTACGAGGTAATGAAACCTTCTCCGGAACGCTTGAAGGATGCGCTGCATCCGTAGGCTCCACCCTGGACCCTGATATTCTGCCACAGGTATTCATAGCTCAGGATCTGACGAAGGATATTAAGCGCTCCGTTAAAGAAGAGATCCCTGTCAAGGAAATTGCCGCTCTGAGCTACGTACTGGACCTGCCCTGCCGTGCAGAAGGCTTCATTCCGTCTGCCGAGAGGCTGTGCCGTAACTTTCTCATTCCATGGAGAGGATGCCTCTATATCAATCACTCTGTAAAGGTCATCGCAGAGAGCATTCCAACCTTCCTCTGATGCTGTGTAACCGACCATCAGATTCTTCGGATCGAAAACAGTCCTGAGAAGGGACTCCAGATGTTCACAGAGTCCGCTCTTCCGCTCATCATAATTCTCTTCCAGATCTTTGATAAAGCGGTAATATCCGATTCCGCTCACATAATCCGAAAAAGCTGCCAGCGGTGAATAATAGGCAGCAGCTCTTGAGACGGCTGTCGCATGTCCCGCGCTCTGCATGCTCATCTGCATCGAAGCTTTTATACTCGCTACGATTTCATATAATCTCTTCTCATCGGTAAAGTCAGAAGTCGTAATGATCTCCCGAATATATTCCAGCGCTTTTCCGAGCATTCCGTACAGGGCTTTCGCGCGGGCACAGAAAAATACCTTATAGGCCTGTGTATCCGCGGCTTTCAGATCATCGTACAGGGAAATACTGAAACCGATTCCGCCCGTATTGGTATTGATCTCATTATTGAGCTCCATGTAGGTATGACCGGCCGTGTTGACATTTGCAAGGACCGCTTTCAAAAGACTCAGGTACGGAAGCTCCTCTATCGGAACATTATGAATATCCCAGAGCAGATCCATGTAGCCGATTCCGTTGGATTCGGTCCTGTGGAAAATAACGGTCGGATTGATGCCTTCCGCGGATTCTCCGTAGACCGTCCGCACGATATTGGAAAGCTCTCTGGTCTTCTTTTCGATCTCATCCCGCTTCAGCATCGGAAGGCAGTCGAGCTCTTCCTGTGTATCTTCCTTCTCCTGATATGCCTTGAGTTCTTTCGTCGCAAGCACAAGACGATCGATCTCCTCCCCGGTCAGGGATTTCTTGAATGCAGCCAGTTTCTCAGCCGTTCTGCGGTCGCGTTCCTGCTGCAGACCTTTTTTCGGAGCAAGAATGATCAGCGCAGCATGCGGGTTATTCAGGATTTTTTCCTGAACGATCTTTTCAAAATAATCGCCGTCGAGCTCTTTTCGAAGTGCTTCGTAGGCATCAAGCTGGCGCAGGGAAATAAATGGTTTCGTCTCATCATAAAGCCAGGAATCCAACACGTCGATCGCGTACATCAAGCCCTTCGGATAGGTGGAATAGTCAGCCTCGCGGAACTGGAATTCCAGATAATTGATCCGGGCAAGGAGTGACGCGCGGTCAATTCCCTTACTCACCTGCTCCTTCAGAACATCCCTGATTATTTGAACGAATTTTTCCGCGTCTTCCTCCTCCGCGTTCCTGCTGCTGATGGAAAAATAAGGCTGAAGAATTCCATCATTATAGATGCTGCTGATATCCTTTCCGATCCCGGCGTCGAGCAGGGCCTGTCTGACGGGAGCGCCCGGCATGGAAAGAAGCGCATAGTCAAGGACATCGCAGGCGATCATTTCCTTGATATCCATGGGATCTCCCGTGACCACGTTCCATGCAAGATAAGTATTCTCTTTCTCGCTCTCTTCGTCAGCAATCGGATAATAATCCCTGACAGTTCTCATCTCCTTGAAAGGAATCTGCCTTTCGATCTCAGAATTGACAGTGATCGTATCGTAGGCTTTCAGATAATTCTCATCGATGAACGCGAGCGTCTCAGCCATATCCATGTCACCATACAGGTAGATAAAGCTGTTGGACGGATGATAATATCTGGCATGGAATTCCAGGAACTGTTCATAGGTCAGATCCGGAATATTCTCCGGATCTCCTCCCGACTCCACCCCGTAGGCCGTATCCGGGAAAAGAGCATTGAAAATAACTCTCTCCAGATACTCGTCTGCCGAGGAGAAAGCTCCCTTCATCTCATTATAAACAACGCCGTTATAAGTGATCGGATCATCTCTGTCCTCCAGATGATAATGCCACCCTTCCTGACGAAAAATGTTCGGTTCCTTATAGATATGAGGATGAAAGACCGCATCAAGATATACATCCATCAGGTTCCTGAAATCAGCGGAGTTGGTGCTGGCGACCGGATAAAGCGTCTTGTCCGGATAAGTCATGGCATTAAGAAATGTATTCAGTGATCCCTTGACCAGTTCCACGAAAGGATCCTTGAGGGGGAATTTCTCTGATCCGCAGAGTACAGAATGCTCATTGATGTGAGCAACGCCTGTCGAATCTTCCGGCGGTGTGCGGAAGGCGATATTGAAAACCTTGTTATTGTCTGCTGCAGGAATCAGCATGACTCTCGCACCGCTCTTTTTGTGCCTGAGGATCCAGCCCTCCGCATGAATATCGGGAAGGTCTTCCTTCATTATGATTTCATAAGTCCCCAGTTTCTCAATTTCCTTTATGTTCATGAAACCTCCAAATAATCTAAAAATAGTATGGTGAATTATACCACGTTTTCCGTTTTCCTGCTCATGAAATATCGAGTGGGTTCCTACACGATCTGAGTTCTGATGTAATCCAGCGCATCAAGAAGTCTCTTTCGGACTTCATCTCGTCTCGTCCACCAGTCCATGCACCAGATATTCATGACCGGCCAGCCTCTTCTGAGAAGTTCAGAGCGGATCAGAATATCTCTGTCTCTCGCAGACTGGATCCCGGAATAATTCTCGCTGTCCAGAAGAATTCCCAATATATAGTGATCCTGATTTTCGGGCAGCGCAACCGCGAGATCCACCCTGAAGTCAGACTCGCCCACCATGACGCCGGTGATATACCCTGCCTCTTCCAGTGTTTTTCGAATCGCTTTCAGTACGCCTGCCTTCTTCTGTCTTCTTACAGACATACTGTCCTTTCTTTCACCACGATTGCCGGAAGCATAATCAAGATAATCCGCAAGGGCTGCAAGACCCCTGCTCCGGTACTCTTTCTGTCTTATCTCCTCCGCAGTGACGGAACTCACGACCGTCATGTGTGTTCTCGCCCGCGTCACAGCGGTATTCAGATAGCGCCATCCGTTTTCTCCAAGCAGATGCGCACACTCCGGACATTCTCCGTCTCCCGCTGCGGTGACTGATAGAATAATCCTGTCTCTCTCATATCCCTGTGCTCCGAGAAGGTCCAGAACGATCAGACTCTCATCCACTCCTCTTGCCCACTCTGCGAAGAGACTGTTTCTTGCATACTCATCCTCAAGCAGCTCCGCAATACGCATCTGCTGATGCTGACCGACCGCGACCACGCCAAGGGAGCATTTCTGATCCTTATTTTTTTCATAATAGTCAAGGACCGCTCGTACGACTTCTCTTGCTTCCGCTTCATTTACATGTGTTGCGACATCATATATGCCGTTCGGGACATCGATATAATCTATGCAGTCAGCTTCCGCTGCCGGAGACGGGAAGGACAGATACCCCCCGTTGTAGAAAGCCCGGTTGCTGAAACTGAACAGTCTCTCATCGACACTCCTGAAGTGTGTGCCGAGTCTTACTTCCGGAAGTCCGGCCGCCAGACACATCTCCAGGATGCTGTCCCGTACCGGATCCTGACAGATATCGCCGGACAGGATCAGTTTACTGCCCCGGGCAATGACACCCGCGGCCCTCTCGACCGGAACGGAGGAAGCCTCATCTATTATGACCACATCGAACTGCGGCCACTTTTCCGTTATGTACTCAGCGCATACAGACGGACTCATCATTATACACGGGCAGAGTCTTACAATGACATCCGGCCACATATCAAATGCGTTCCTCACCGTCATTCCCCTGCCGAAGGTAGTGATCGCCCTCTTCAGGGACATCAGTTCCACCGCAATTTTCGGGGATTCCTGCGGTCTGGGTCTTCCGAGCGCCATCTGTTTCTGTATCTCGAGAGTCGATAAATACCTGCACTCCTCATCTGACCTGTGGAATTGGGTTATGAGCCTGTTAAAGGCATCCGCATCAAACCTGCCTGCTGCCGGATTCCTGTCTAAAATCGACCGGATGAGCGCAGCATATACCCCCCTCTTAAAGGCACCCATGACATCGTCATGAGACATACCGCCCAGATAACTGTCAACAAGATATCCCAGCCCGTTCGATCTTGCATACTGCGAAAGTTCATTGAACCGTATCCAGTTCTCAAGAATGTGTCTGTTCTCCAGAAGTGCTTTATAGATGCTGTCCATCTTTCCGACCGGATCTTTTGCGTACCCCTCCGTATCGATATCGAGCAGCATAACAAGCTCGATCCAGTCACTCTTGACGTCCGTGTAAAGTTCAGGCAGGGCATCAGCCAGCTCTGTGGCCTCTTTTCGGATATCGACGTTGTAGGCATAGCGCATGAGGGTAGGAAGCTGATCGCACAGCTGCCTGTAGGCATCCACCCGTCTTGTCAGTTCATCCGCCGCTTCATAGGAAGAGTATTCTTTCAGAAGGATCCTTCCTTCCTCGGGCAATTCTTCCCATCGCTGTGACTGGAGTTCGGACTCTCTCTGATACATTTTTACTTCCGAGAGAAGTTCGGGTATTTCCTTTTCCTTCAACTCGATGTTAGCGAACGCTCCCAGCTTCACAAGAAATTCTTTCATGGCGCGGTCCCTGAAGAACAATTTGGATCTGACTGCATTGTATTCTTCCAGGTATGCGTCCATGTCAGCATGGAGGAACTCCTGATTCCATTTGCCGCTCATTGTCAGATCTTTTCCGGCAAATGCATCCGCCCCGCTAATATATTCCCTGAGCTGCGTAAGAATCGGCCCCGCATCGTTCTTGAGCAGCAGGAACGACGGAACGTCTCTTAATTCCGAGACAAATTCCGCTATAGAGATCATCTGTATAATTTCATCTTCCGCAACGGGAATATTCAGCTCAAGAAGTGTGACGAATTTCTCCAGTGTGTCACGGAACTTTTCAAGATGTCCCTTTCCTTCCGCCGATATATTCTCCGACTTCTCACGCAGATCTTCGCTGAAAATAGTTCTTCTGACGGAAGACAGAGGACTGTCCTTCGGATGTCCCACACTCCGACCCGCAGCAATCAGTTCCGCGACCATATCTCTTCGCTGTCTCAAAATGACAGACGTGATACTGTCCGCATCGATCCCCTGGATCGGGAAGTCCGGATATTCCCGGAAATCCTCATAGATATCAAGAAGCTCACGCAGACTGTAACCGCATACATGACGGCTGTTCATAGTCTCCGCATAGCCATCGAGGGCCCAGCCGATTTCCTCGACTTCCCCCCGCTTATCTTCATATCCGGTGTTCTCCATAATATTTCCGGTCTGCATCGCTCTCTTGAGATGCAGAAGAAGATCCCGCAATTTGACATTTCCCTGCTGCACATAGAGACAGTAAGGAGCAAGACCGATTTTCTCCAGTCTGGCCGACACATCCCGGTAGGCCTGTGTTTTTTCGCATGCAAAGAGGACCGTCTTCCCACGCGAGACGGCATTTGCAATGATATTTGCAATCGTCTGGGTCTTTCCGCTGCCCGCCGCACCCGAAACAGCGAAACTGTTTTCCTTCATGGCCGCTTTGACTGCATATTCCTGAAAACGGTCACTTGCAAGAGGAAGAAATACTCTTTCTTCCCTGACCGCATTTTTATCCAGGTCGGTCCTGCTCATTCCCTCCGACAATCCTCTCAGGATATGATGTTCGCGGAAATTTTTCGTATGTTCCAGCATTCTTCTCTGGAAATATCCCGATAAATCGAAGATTCCGAGAAAGGCAGATTCAATAACTTCCCATCCTTCTCTCTCGGAGACGGCATTCCGGAAGAGCTCGCACACACGTCTCACATTGACACCGTGATAGTCTCTCGGAAGAGGGAACAATCCTTCTATTTTCAGGAAATAATCCTTCTCCATCATCTCAAGGAGAGCATAGTTGAACTGCGGCCGTGCCTCACTGATGCGGAACGGTCTTCCCCGGTCATCACCGTGTCTTGTCTCAACAGGGAGGAGGACCAGCGGGGCATATTTCACCTCACCGCTTGAAAGTTCCGTCCACTTCAGCAGGCCGGCAGCCAGATAAAGGACTGTTTTGCCGTACTGTTCCAACGCCTTCCCGGCCTCATAAATAATATCCCGGACACGTATGAAGGTGCCTTCCTGATCATAAGCGGTGTGGACCTTCTTCCGTCTGAAATCGGCGCGCAGAATATCACGAACAGAATCAGCATCATTACAGTTCTCCGGGCTCAGCTCATCCGGCATTTCCAGCTCGTCCGGGCGCGGGACCAGGCCGAAATACATGACATCGGACAGCATGTCCACATAGTCGTTAATAAATGGAGAAAGAAGCGGAATTATTTTCCCGTCAAGTTTCAGATCGGTCAGACGATTCGGTCTGTCCGGATCATACAGCCTTTTCTTCCAGATCTCCATATTTCTGGAGACATTTGCAAATGCCCTGCTTCCCGTATCAGTCTGCAGTATATCCGAACGATTCTCCGGGTCCCTCGAAGGACCCGCAGATATCCTGCCTGTTCTCTTGCGTTTTTTCTTCTTACTGCGTCTGTCGGCGGAATGGGATGCGCGGTCCGAATGAATTCTGAAGGGCAGAGGCTTGACACCCTCCCGTCTGGCTCTTGTAATATCGAGCATAGCGATAAATTCATCCGGAATAAAGATCGATTTGACTGCTCGATCCACGGATTCATCAAAGGAGCACTCCAGTCCGAGCAGCATGGTACTGCAATCGATGAGAATGATCTCCCCGGAATCTACCATCTCAACAGCCTCCACCTCGTTGGTGCAGACAGACAGATCAAATGTCCTGTCCGAAAGCCAGAGACCCGCGTAAGCCTCCTCTCTGCGGAGATACATGACCGGGTTCAGGCCCATAGCCTCGAGGCAGGAAAGATAAATCAGCGTGATATCGTAGGCCGAGGCACGGTTCGCCTTTCGGATCTTCTCCGAAAGACGGATCCGTCTCAAAATATCCTCTTCATTGGACGTATAAGGTATCTCAGAAATGCGCCTTTTCGTAATCGCCTCATAGGCGGCCTGCGCCATCTGTCTGATTCTTGCAGGATCGTCCGAGAGATAGGCATCCAGTACAGGGTTTCCGGTCATCTTCTCGAGAATTTTAGCGGAATCTGTCACGAGTTCGGAAATGAACGGCTGATTCGGCACGATAAAGGCAGGTATGAGTTCCGTATGGAAATCATTGCCCTTCCACTGGTCATACGCCATGATCGTAAGCGGCCGCACAACGCACTGCCGAATGAGATTGCTGAAGCGGTCCTTGCCGCTGACCTCAAAGAAAATGCTGCATTCCGTCCGTTCCCCCAGGAAAGCAAGATAAGAAGTATTCACGCGTATCTCAGGCTGGACAATATGCCATTCTTCCCCTTCAAGTAAGGTCGGTGCCGTCTCCTCGCACGTAGAAATGATATCTTCGTTCGAGGTGATCCTGACCCTGATATCACGGATCTCGCCGTCCCCCTCATTTTTCAGAGAAATGTCCCGCACAAGAATTACGCCACCGAGCTGCATGACGAAATTCATCTCCTCACACATACTCACATCAATGATCAGCCCCGGCTTCTCAGCTTCGTCCGCGGACTGTTCACTGAGCCCTTCCTGAACCACTGTTGTTTCCTCACTTTCAGAATCGGGTTCGTCCGGTTCCTCCCTCATCGCATTCCCCAGCTCATCAAGTCCGGCAGAAATAATTCTCTGTTCCAGATCGTCCAGATCATCCAGTTCGTCATCCATCGAAACAAGGTCACTGTAATCCTCATCTTCTGTTCCTTTTTCAATGTTGCCGAAATGATATACGTCCAGATCCGCTATGTGCTCGATATCGCGATAATATAAATTATCAGTCAATTCGTTTTCAGGCGCACCCGAATAGGCAGGCGTGTTGTTCCTGCCGTTTCGAACCATATATTCATTGTTCTGCAGATCTGTATCTTTTGATCCAGCCATATATACTACCCTGTAATGCTTTGTCAGATATGTCGCTCCTGATCAACAGGAGAATGGTGCCAAGGAGTCAGGCCGCCTTCTCATATTTTGGTCACCCTGAGAACGGATATCATCCTTGCGCCGATCCTCTCGTAGTGATCAAGGACCTGTTCAATGCCGGCAAATGGTCCTCTTGCTCTCGTCCCTCCGTCATTGTGAAGGAAATACCATCGTTCCTTTTTCGTGACGGCGACCGTGTGGATCCCCTTCATCAGATCCGTCCTGTCATTATAGAGCGTGAGTACGAAAGCCTCTTCTTTTCCCTTTCTCACCGGTCTTTCGCCCTCCCGGCTTTTTCTATAGGCGTTAATATCGGTAAACTCTTCTACCTTGAATCCCTGTTTTTTAAGAAAGCTCCTCATCTTTCCGGGGTCTGTGCCCAGATTCCCATAAAATATCATACCATTTTTTTCAAATGCGGCAATCATTTTTGAAAAACTGGGTTCTCTCCCGGTCAGGGCATGAAGAACGTTGTAGGAGGCGATAATTTCACAGCCGGAAAAGCGAACGGTCCTCGTCCCATAATACATATCGGAATAATCGTTCTGATTCTCGATATAGCCTCCGTCCTCTGTGATTTTCTTTCGGTGCGCATTGAAGGCTTTTATGTTGTCCTCCAGATGATCTTTAATGATCCGGCTGCTGACAGGGGGAGGTACAAGCGATCCCGCTCTGCGCAATCCCCGAAGGATGTCGAGTGTAGTTTCGTTCGTGATGCGTTTTGGTATATTCACTTTCATCATTTTGCCTTTCGCTTCCCGGACCTGCGAATCCGATCTCAAAATGCGGCTTTTTAACCGGCCTTCTATCGGTAGTTCCCTGCGGAACTTCCGATAAGCTTTATTATACAATATAAGAGGAAAATTGTTAGGGGCAAAGAAAAAAACCGCCAACGGCGCAAAGCTCGTCAGCGGTCTTTATAACAGGAATTCTTCCTGACATCTGAAAGTCTACTCTTTCAAAAGAATATCGGCACGCCAATTTCACTAATTAACAAGCCAAATCTTGCAAAAAGTACAATTGCACGCCATTTTTTGCCTGTTTTTCACAGCTCTTCAAGTTCGTGAATTCCTTCCATGAGCGGCTGTGCATTTTGTATAAAAAGAGCGCCGGGAAAATCCCGACGCTCCTGTTCTTCTCATTATGAAAAGATTATTTTGCCTTATATACCTCAACGAGTTTATTAAGGTACTCAAATCTCTCCTTGCACTCCTCCTCGGATCTTGCGAAGAGTTCCTTCGCACGCTCCGGATTAGCACGCATAAGAGATGTGTAACGAACTTCGCCTGCCAGGAAGTCCTGATAGGACTCTGTCGGAGCCTTGGAATCAAGGATGAATGCGTTCTTGCCTTCCTTGACAAGGTCCGGATTGAAGCGGAAGTTGAACCAGTAGCCGGCCTTTACAGCAAGCTCTTCTTCTGTGATGGACTTGCCCATACCCTTGCGGATACCATGGTTGATGCACGGTGCGTACGCAATGATGAGTGACGGTCCGTCATAAGCCTCAGCCTCAGCGATAGCCTTGACTGCCTGGTTGTAATCAGCGCCGATCGCGATATGAGCTACATAGACATAGCCATATGTCATAGCCATTCCGGCGAGGTCTTTCTTCTTGGTCTCCTTACCGGCTGCTGCGAACTGAGCTACAGCACCTGTACGGGTAGCCTTGGAAGCCTGTCCGCCTGTGTTGGAGTAAACTTC
>DMAZ01000093.1:17803-18058 GCA_003446335.1 Lachnospiraceae bacterium
AGATCCACTGGCTCTTCTTGGACAGGAAGTCTTTCTTCTCTACGATTTCCTTAGCATCTGCGGAATCTACATCAGCAAGGGCTGCAACGAGCTTATCTGTAGCTACAGAGTTCTCTTTGCCCAGCTTATATGTATCGAGCCATGCCTGGCCTTCCGCTGCGCCCTGGCCGCCTTCAGCAACGATGTTCTCAACGTGAGCCTTCAGGCCTTCACGAACTGCCTTGTTGGCAAGGAACATACCGTAACCGAACTCAG
>DMAZ01000115.1 GCA_003446335.1 Lachnospiraceae bacterium
AGTGCAGCTCGCCGCGGGCGAGCATCGGTTTGAGCATATTGCCGGCATCCATTGCTCCGTCCGTCTTTCCGGCACCGACGATCAGGTGAAGCTCATCGATGAAAAGAATGATCTCGCCTTCGGATTTTCTGACTTCCTCCAGAACAGCTTTCAGTCTCTCCTCGAACTCGCCTCGGTACTTGGCTCCCGCGACAAGGGCGCCCATGTCCAGTGCAAATATATGCTTATCCTTCAGGTTATCCGGCACATCGCCGGCTACGATCCTCTGCGCCAGCCCTTCAACAGCCGCCGTCTTACCGACACCGGGTTCACCGATGAGGACAGGATTGTTTTTCGTCTTTCTGGAAAGAATCAGGATCGTGTTCCTGATTTCATCATCCCGTCCGATGACCGGATCAAGCTTCTGCGCTCTGGCCTTCTCCACGAGATCCGTGCCGTATTTGTTCAACGTATCATAAGTGGCCTCGGGATTATCCGTCGTCACCCGCTGGTTCCCGCGGACCGTGCTCAGTGCCTTCAGGAACGTGTCACGTGTGATTCCAAAGCGCTTGAACAGGGGTTTTACTGTCCTGCTCTCATTTCTGAGGATCGAAAGGAAAAGATGCTCGACCGAGACATACTCGTCCCCCATGGCTTTGGCTTCATCCTCAGCTTTTATAAGTGCTTTATTAAGATCCGCTCCGATATAAGGTTTTCCTCCGTTCACTTTCACGCGGGCCTCGATTGCTTCCTTTACGGCTTCGGTGAAGATCTTCGGATCTATATTCATTTTCTCAATAAGCTTCAGAATCAAGCTGTCTTCCTGTTTCAGAAGCGCATAGATCAGATGCTCCTGTTCGACCTCCTGGTTTCCGAAATCGTAAGCAATCTTCTCCAGATTCTGGATCGCGTCCATTGATTTCTGTGTAAATTTCTGTATATTCATTAAACCACCTCCTCTCGGTGTTCTATTGGTACTATAACATTAAAATTAGCACTCGTCAACACCGAGTGCTAATAATTTTTTGTTTTTTTTTACTTTTTCCTGATATATGTAGTCACCGAAAACTTTCCGTTGACCGTGGGAAGGACTTTTTCTTCAACCTTCTCATAGAGTTTTTCATTGACCTTCAGGTTCCTGCAGTTGAGACTACCTCTCGAGTCACTGTTCAGGATCAGCACCTCGTAATACCCTTTATCTATATTCTTCTGTACGAGTTCGCGATAATCCAGCGTCATCTGAATGATCTGACGCATGGCCGGGAATATTTTATCATAGAGAGGTTTCGCATCGAGCCTCTCCAGAGCCGTCTCGGAATTGTACTGAGCCTGTCCGTAATCATCCGTATAGATATGATTTACCATACAGTAATCAGCAAGCAGCGAAGTAACGATAATTTTATGTTCCGGTGCCTTTTCATCGAGGATTTTCTGCGTCTCGCCCCAGGATTCCTGGAAATGGTCATAATCCAGACGGAATACTTTTACCGAGATGGATTTAACCGTGTGGAAGCCCGTGAAGGCAGCCAGACAGAGTAAAATGACCGAGGCCATGGCCCTGACCCCTTTGGACCGGTCGAATGTCCAGATTCGCTGCATGGCCAGACATCCGATCACACACGCATAGGGGATCGTAAGCTGTTCAAAATATTCACAGTACTGACCGTGATTTCTGGAGATCATCATGACAGGAATGATTGAAACGGCAAGACATATCCCTTCATATGAGATCGACTGCAGGAAAGCCAGCGCTTTCCCGGACACTCCTCCTTCCTGTCTCTTTACAGAATTGAACATACGCCCGATCCATAACAGTATCCCGACAGATGCAAGGATCGTAACTTCCGGATATCTCCTGACATATACATGATAAATCTGTTTCAGAACATATGTAAACCCGCTCATATTGGAGTCGATATTGGCCCTTACCAGCGTCAGCGGCAGGTAAAGCGGGAACACAAAGTAGACCGCGGTAAGCGACCCGAATCCGATCACGATCCCATAGATCGTGAGTTTCAGGGCATCCTTGGGCGAACGGATCAGAAGGTATATGAAGAGGCAGGGAGCTATGATCAGAAAATACTGCTTCGCATAGAACGAGAGGATCGCAAGGACCGCGTATGCGAAGGGATGATACTTCTCCTTCCGGGTATCTTTTCCGACGAGCCAGATCGTAAAGAACAGAAGCAGCATGCCGATCGAATGAGGATAAGCTGCACCGCTCTGATACAGGACAAGAGAGATGACCGTCGCTGCAAAAAGAGCGATCCATCTCTCACACTGCCTGCCCCGGAGTGTCAGATAAAGAAAGAGAGCGGACAACATATCAAGTCCCAGGCTGAGCAGTTCAGTAGCAAGTAAAGCATTTTTTAAAGACACGAACTTCAGAATACCTGCTGTCAGGATAGCTTGAAGGAAGCCGTAACACCCCGAATTAAACGGAAGATCATCATTCAGCAGCTCGGAAGCGTACGGATTGATACCTCTTGAAAAATCCAGGGCATACTTGATCATCGTCATTTCCCGAAATGTTTTCGGCATGCGAAGGGTCACAACGAGAAATATCTGTGATCCGAAAATAACTATGACTGCTGCCAGGAAAAAAGCAGAAAGAATTATGTTTAATGCTTTCTGTCCATTCCCGTAAACATGCTTTTCATCCATAGAATACCTGCTCCTTAAATTCAAGTTTCGCTCAGGCCCTCACATCCAGGAACTGTGCCTGTCCGTGTATCCTGATCTCCACGGAATCCGCGGGGACAAAGATGCAGTCCCCCTTATAAAATCGCGTCACTTCATCTCTGGGCTCATATCCCGCAGACCCACCGTGACTTCTATAAGAATCTTCATATGAGTTGGAATATGAAATACATCCGCATCCGTCCACACAGAGAAGCACACGAAATGAGCTGCTGTCCGATCGATATGGGACCATCTCCCGGCATCGCTCCGTGTTGATCAGCATTCTGTGCACTTCAAAATATCGGCACCTGCCGAGCAGCTCTGTAGCGCACCCTCTCCGGTATTGCAGGACCCTCATGGGCTGTCTCGGTTCCCTGCAGGCTTCAAGACTGGCCACCTCCAGAGCTTTTTCAATGTGAAGTTCCCGCTTTCTCCCGTCACGTCCGACACGGTCATAATCATACAGTCTGTATGTAAGATTGGAATTTTCCTGAATCTCAGCGACGAGCGTTCCGGCCCCGATCGCATGGATCGTTCCGGACTCGACATAGAACACGTCATCCTTGCGGACATGTATTTTCTGAAGATGACTCTCAAGAGTACCGTTCTCTATACTGTCCTTCACGGCATCGGGTGTCATGGAATGACGAAGGCCGTATACCAGAGAAGCATCTTTTGCCGCATCAAGAACATACCACATTTCGACCTTCCCGTTCTGACCGTTCTCATGTTCCGCCGCATATGCGTCATCGGGATGCACCTGGACCGAAAGATCCTTATTTGCATCAATGAACTTTATCAGAATCGGCAGGTCGCCGTTCCCGGAAGGATGTGTCCCCAGAAATTCCGGATGCATCTGCAGTACATCCCGGAGCAGACATTTGTCGAACGGTCCGCCCGCCACCCTGCTCGGTCCATCGTGATGCGTTGAGCACTCCCAGGTCTCAGCGAGAGGCTCCAGCGCGATATCCTTTGAAAAATCATCATTCAGCCTGCTCCCGCCCCAGAGATAGTCCTTCCCTTCCGGTTTCAGAAAAAAGGGAATGTTTCCTGTCAGGCAGTCACTCGAGTGAGTATTTTTTCTTATCATGCACGCTTATCTCCCTGCCCAGCTGAACTTCGATCAGCTTCAGCTCTGTCCGGGCAATGATCGTATGACGGCAGCCCGCCTGCATGGTGATAACGTCTCCGGTGG
Organism: Lachnospiraceae bacterium; assembly: GCA_003446335.1. Next base: position 3,857 of record DMAZ01000115.1, read on the forward strand.
CTACCTGCTGTTCCATTCCGTCTACGACTGTAGTCCCCTCTCCGGAAATGACTACCCAGACCTCGTCACGGTGTTCATGACTATGGTAGTTCATTTTATGCCCCGGATTCAAAGTCACCTTGATCGTCAGGCTCTCCGCTTCAACATCCAGTACCCGGAAGCTTCCCCAGGACTTCTCCGCGAACATGACCTGCTGATCGATTCCGTCGACGTACGGTTTGATATAACTGGACTGATGCTTATCGGATACAAGGATTCCCTCGGGGCTGGCAGAAATGACAACATCCGAAAGCCCCATGGCAAGGATCGGAAGGTTCAGCTCATTTATAACATGAACATTCTCACAGGTAGGTGCCATGATGACATCACCGACCGCGTTCTCCGTCATGGCTTCGGTAAGTGTATTCCATGTTCCCAGATCCTTCCACTCGCCCTTAAAGCGCATGACCTGGATCTTATCTTCCTTCTCCACGACTGCATAGTCAAAGCTGATTTTTGTCAACGATTCATATTTATCATAGAGATCCGCGTAATCGGTGAAATCAATGAGCTCATGAGCACGGTCCAGGACATATCTGAGTTTATATGCAAATACGCCTCCGTTCCACAACGCTCCCTGACCGATATATTTTTCGGCAGTTAAAAAATCCGGCTTTTCCTTGAAAGTCCTCACCGAACTGACATCCTCCATGCTTTCCGGAATAATATATCCGTACTTCTCGCTGGGATAAGTAGGTTCGATGCCCATAAGGACAAGATTGGCTTCTCCCTTATCGGACTGTTCGCCGAGCATTCTCAGCGCCATAAAATAATCGTCATTTACATACGGATCGACAGGACATACAACGACTGATTCCTCCTCCGATATGCCCTGCACGTCATGCAGATACGCTGTCGCCAGCGCGATGGCCGGGAAAGTGTCCCTCCTGCAGGGCTCGACAGAAATACCGACTTTCTCACCCAGCTGATTGTGGATCGCCGATACCTGAGTCTTGGAGGTAGCGATCGTCACCCGGGCATCCGGATCCGCCTTGCGGATCTGGCGGTATACTTTCTGCACCATGGATTCGTACTCGCCGTTCTCTGTCTTGAAAATTTTGATGAACTGTTTCGAGCGAATGTCATTCGAAAGCGGCCAGAGTCTTTTCCCCGATCCGCCTGAAAGCAGTACTATATTCATGTATATCCTCCTTGCGGCAGAACGCGGATCAGCGCTCCGCTCTCATCGGATTATTCAGGAAGTCCTCATAAGAAAGTCTGATTCCATCCTCCAGTTCCGTCATATATCTCCATCCGAGGCCTTCCGCCTTGCTGACATCGAGGAGCTTTCTGGGCGTTCCGTTCGGCTTGCTCGTATCCCATCTGATCTCTCCCTTGTAGCCGATGACTTTCGCGACCAGCTCAGTGAGTTCTTTAATGCTGAGTTCCTTGCCCGTTCCGGCGTTGACCGTCTCATCTCCGCTGTAGTTATTCATGAGGAATACACACAGGTTGGCAAGATCATCAACATACAGGAACTCGCGCAGCGGGCTTCCATCCCCCCAGCAGGTGACATAAGGCAGATTCTTCTCTTTGGCTTCATGGAAACGGCGGATCAGCGCCGGAAGCACATGGCTGTGTGTCGGGTGATAATTATCGTTCGGCCCGTAAAGATTCGTGGGCATGACGGAAATATAATCCATGCCGTATTGTTTATTCAGATATTCACAGTACTTAAGACCCGAAATCTTGGCAAGCGCATAGGCTTCATTGGTCTTCTCCAGCTCACTTGTGAGAAGGCAGCTCTCCTTCATCGGCTGCGGAGCCATACGGGGATAAATGCAGGAGCTTCCGAGGAATTCCAGCTTTTTGCAGCCATTTTCCCAGGCACT